>NZ_VWWK01000212.1:0-10542 GCF_011753035.1 Burkholderia sp. Ax-1720
TCCGGCGAAGCTGCCGGCGCTCCGCTCAGGCCGCGGCGGCCAGCGCATCGCGCAGGGCCTCCAGCACGGGCGCGCCGTCGGGCCGCACGCCGCGCCACAGATGGAAGGATTCGGCCGCCTGCTCGACCAGCATGCCGAGCCCGTCGGCGGTGCGCGCGCCGAGCGATTCGGCATGGCGCATGAACACCGTCGGCTGGGCGCCGTACATCATGTCGTAGGCCAGCGTGCCGGCGCCGAACGCGGCCGGGTCGCACTCGGGCAGCGCCGCGTCGAGGCTGCCGGCGGTCGCGTTGACGATCACGTCGTAGGGATGCCGCTCGACCAGCGCCGCGCCGCCGCCGGCCAGCGCGCAGCCGGCATCGTGCGCGGCCTGCGTGAACTGGCCGACCAGCTCCTCGGCCTTGCTGGCGGTGCGGTTGACGATGCTGATCGCGAGCGGGCCGCGATCGAGCATCGGCAGCACCACGCCGCGTGCCGCGCCGCCCGCGCCGAGCAGCAGGATGCGCGCGCCGGCCAGCGACACGCCAAGGTTCTGCTCGATGTCGCGCACCAGGCCGACGCCGTCGGTGTTGTCGCCGTGGATCCGGCCGTCGGCCTCGAAGCGCAGCGTGTTGACGGCACCGGCGGCCGCCGCGCGCGGCGAAAGCGTGTCGGCCAGCGCATGCGCCTCCAGCTTGAAGGGCACGGTGACGTTCGCGCCGCGCCCGCCCGCGGCGATGAACTCGCGCACCGCGGCCGCGAAGCCGTCGAGCGGCGCGAGCCGGGGCGTGTAGTCGATCGCCTGGCCGGTCTGCTCGGCGAAGCGCGCGTGGATGAACGGCGACTTGCTGTGCGCCACGGGATTGCCGAACACCGCGTAGCGCTCGCGCGCGACGGCCTCGGCCGGATTGCGCGGCTCGCTCATTTCGGGTTCTCCTCGCTGTCTCCCGGGGCCGGGGCGGCTGCCTCGCCGTCGGCCTCGGCGAGCGCTTCCGCCTCGCTCTCGGCGGAGGCGTCGGGCGCGTCGACGATGGTGTCGTCGCCGGCCGCCTCGTCAGCGCCCTCCTCCGCGCCCTCGTCCTCGTCGGCGGTCTCGCCGCTCGACACGGTCGGCGCGTCCAGCACGTTGAGCAGCCGCACCGAGGCCTCGATGGTCAGCTCGTCGATCGACATCACGTCGAGCAGCACGCGCGTGCCGCGCGCATGCACGCCGAGCCCCGGCACATGCAGCAGCAGCGGCACTTCCTCGAGTCGCACCAGGTCGCCCTTGACCACCGCGGCGACCACCTGGCGGCGGTTCTCCTGGCGCAGCCAGCGCAGGCACCAGAAATACTCCATGCGGCGCTGGTGATCGGCGTAGGCCGTGTAGGTGTCGTCGAAGCCCTGCACCACCGCGTAGAGATCCGCGTCCTTGGGCTTGAAGGGCGCGGCCAGCTTGGCGGTCACGCCGTGCTGCACGCAGGCCAGCAATTGCCACTGGTTGACCAGGTCGACGTAGCGGCGCAGCGGCGAGGTGCTCCACGCGTACTGCGCCACGCCCAGCCCCTCGTGCGGCGCGGCCGAGGTCTGCATGCGGGTGCGCTTGGGGCCGGTCGGCACGCCGAGCGCGCGCTGCGAGCGGTAGATGCCGGGCACCGTGTGGTCGTGCAGGAAGGCGCCCCAGGTCGAGTTCGAGAGGATCGCCAGCTCCGAGACGATCAAATCGAGCGGCGAGCCGCGCCGGCGCGGCGTGATCGAGATGTGCTCGCCCTCGACGTAGAAGTTGTAGTCGGTATTGCGCTGCACCTCGCGCTTGAGGCCGTAGCCGGCGCGCGCCACCTGGCGCTTCTCGAACAGCGCCTGGGCCAGCGGCCAGAGCACGGCGATGTCGTCCTTGTGCGGGTAATCGCCGCTGCCGGCCGCCAGCGTGTCCTCGGTGACCAGCTCGTCGAGCGTGTTGTGGCGCAGGTTGCTCTTCACGAACACGTATTCGGCGCGCGTCTCGTTGGCGACGATGTCCTGGGTTTCGCGATCGACGATGATGTAGAGCGACAGCGCGGGCCGGAAGTCGCCCTCCTTGAGCGTGAACACCTCGACCACGTCGTCGGGCAGCATGGTGATCTTGTCGCCGGGCATGTAGACGGTCGACAGCCGGGCGCGCGCGATCGCGTCGACCTCGTCGCCGCGCGTGATGCCCAGCGCCGGCGCCGCGATGTGCACGCCGATCCGCACGCGGTTCTCGGGCAGGTGCTCGACCGAGAAGGCATCGTCGATCTCGGTGGTGGTCACGTCGTCGATCGAGAAGGCGTCGACCTTGGCGCGCGGCAGGTCCTCGGGCAGCGGGCCCACCGTGACGGGCGGGAAACCGGTGCCGTGCGGGAAATGCTCGGCCAGGAAACGCGCCTCGTGCAGCGCGCGCGGCGAGGCGATGCCGCCGCAGTCGAGCATCAGCCGCGCCTGCGAGACGCCCAGCGCGATCGCCGCCGCGTCGAGCGCCTTGTACTCGATGGAGTTCTTGTCCGGGCGCGTGAGCAGGGCCAGCGCCTTGCCCTCGAACGCGGCCGGCAGCCGGCCGGCCTTCAGCTCGTCCTCGTAGCCGACCTGCACCAGCGCCTGCTGGCGCTTGCGCTCCAGCGAGGCGAGCGCCATCTTCAGTTGCTCCTCGGGCGCGCGCTGGTACTGGCCGCGCCCCTTGCGGCGGAAGTAGACCGGCGAGCCGTGCATGCGCAGCACCAGCGCCGCGCGCTCGACCGGGCCGTAGCTGCTGCCGAAATACTCGTCGGCCAGCACGCCGTAGGCGAATTCCTCATCCGGCGCGCATTCCCACAGGAAATCCAGGTCGATCTCCTGCGCGGCCGCGTCGGCCTGCTGCATCAGCTCGCCGGCGGCGGGCTTGTCGAATTCGATCAGCACATCCTTGGCGCGCACCTTGGCGCGCCGTCCGCCCGGCAACTCGACCTGAAACGCATCGCCCTGGCGCGACAGCACGCTGCCTGCCTTGAAACTGCCCGATTCCTCGAAAAAAACGTTCACTCGTCTGACTCTCGTTGAGACTGTCCGGCGCCGTCACGCAGCGCCTCGTCCAGCTTGGGATTGAATTCGTTCGTCCGCCGGGGCACCCCGGCCGGGTTCAGCGCAACCGCTCGGCGTCGCAGAAGGCGAGCACCTCGTCGGCATAGTCGGCAAATTCGCTGATGCCGTGGTCGCTGCCGTCGATCACGCGGGTCCGGGCGCCCGGGTAGTGCGCGAGCATCTCGCGATAGTCCAGCACCTCGTCGCCCGTCGCGGCGATCAGATAGTAGCGTTCCGGGCGCGTGATTGCGTTCACGCGCAGCGCGTCGAGCTCGCCGAGATGGCGCGGCTCGACCACGATGCTGCCGCCGCCGTGCCACAGCGGCTGTTCGCCCAGGTAGCGCGCCAGGTCGCGCTGCGGCTGGGTGGCCGGATTGAGCAGCACCGCGCGCCAGCCGTGCTTCTCGGCCAGCCAGGTGGCGTAGTAGCCGCCCAGCGAGCTGCCGATCACCGTCACCTGCCGCGCCGCGACGCCGGCCACCTCGGCCTCGGCCAGCTCGATCGCCTCGAGCGGCGACACCGACAGGCTCGGGCAGCGCCATTCCGAGGCACGGCCGAGCTCGGCCAGGCGAGCCGCCAGCAGGCGCGACTTGAACGACTGCGGCGAGGAGCGGAAGCCGTGCAGGTACAGGATCACTCGCCGCTCCCCTGGCGGGCGCCGAGCGCGTCGAGCAGCTTCTGGTGGACGCCGCCGAAGCCGCCGTTGCTCATCACCAGGATCTGGTCGCCGGGACGCGCGGCGGCCGTGACGGCCTTGACCAGCGCGTTGAGGTCGTCGAAGGCCTGGGCGCGCGCGCCGAGCGGCAGCAGCGCGTCGGCCAGGCTCCAGCCGAGCGCGTCGCGCCCGGCGGCGGCGCCGTAGCCGAATACCAGGTCGGCATCGGCCAGGCTGCCCGGTAGCTGCGCCTTCATGGTGCCGAGCTTCATGGTGTTCGAGCGCGGCTCCAGCACGGCCAGGATCCGTGTGTGCTCGCGGCCGACCCGCGCGCGCAGGCCGGCGATGGTGGTCTCGATTGCGGTCGGATGATGGGCGAAATCGTCGTAGACGGTCACGCCGTCGACGCTGCCGCGAATCTCCATGCGGCGCTTGACGTTGCGAAACGCCGAGAAGGACCGCGCCGCCTGCGCGGGCGGCACGCCCACCGAGCGCGCCGCGGCGATCGCGGCCAGCGCGTTCTGCCGGTTGTGCTCGCCCTGCACGGTCCACTCGACCTCGCCCATGCGCTCGCCGCGCCAGTAGACGGCGAAGCGCTCGTCGACCGGCACCCCGTCCTCGGCCGGTAGCGCCTGCCAGCCGCCCTCCACGCCGAAGCGCTCGACCTCGCTCCAGCAGCCGCGCGCGAGCACGCGTTCGAGCGCGGTCTCGCGGCCGTTGCTGACGATCCGGCCGATGCCGGGCACGGTGCGCACCAGGTGGTGGAATTGGGTTTCGATCGCCGCCAGATCGGGGAAGATGTCGGCGTGATCGTATTCGAGGTTGTTGAGCACGGCCGTGCGCGGCCGGTAATGGACGAACTTCGAGCGCTTGTCGAAGAAGGCCGTGTCGTATTCGTCGGCCTCGATCACGAAGAAGCTCGAATCGGTCAGCCGCGCCGACACGCCGAAGTTCAGCGGCACGCCGCCGATCAGGAAACCGGGGTTCAGGCCCGCGTCCTCGAGCAGCCAGGCCAGCATCGAGCTGGTGGTGGTCTTGCCGTGCGTGCCGGCCACCGCCAGCACCCACTTGCCGGCCAGCACGTGCTCGCCCAGCCATTGCGGCCCGGATACATAAGGCAGGCCGCGATCGAGGATCGCCTCCATCAGCGGATTGCCGCGCGAGACCACGTTGCCGATCACGAACAGGTCCGGGGCCAGATCGATCTGCTCGGCGCCGTAGCCTTCGATCAGCTGTATACCCTGTGCCTCGAGCTGGGTGCTCATCGGCGGATAGACGCCCGCGTCGCATCCGGTCACGGTATGGCCGGCCTCGCGGGCGAGCACGGCGAGACCGCCCATGAACGTGCCGCAGATGCCAAGAATATGGATGTGCATAGAGAACTGTCGCGCCGCGCGGGCGCCTGCGAAGTCGCGATTCGAAAGCGGCGGGCCGGCGCCGCGCCGGCATGCGCCGACGCGCGCGCACGCAGGCACCATGGCGACCGGCGCCGGAAGAAAGGCTGTCATTGTAACTGAGCCGTCCGGTCGCGCCCGGGCGCTTGCGCGGCGGCCCGGGCGGGCCGCGCCGATCGAGTATGATTGCCGGATCATGCCTCGAAAACCCCTGCTCGACCCGCGGCGCGTGCGTGAGGAAATCGCGCTGGCCGCCGCCCGCCTCATCGCCGAGGACGGGCTCGACTATGCCTCGGCCAAGCGCAAGGCCGCCCGCCATCTGCTCGGCGAAAGCCGGATTGCCGGCGAATGGCTGCCCGATAACGACCTGATCGAGGCGGAACTGCACGAATACCTGGCGCTGTTCCAGGGCGACACGCAGCCGGCCGAGCTGGAGCGGCTGCGGCGCATCGCGCTCGACTGGATGGAGCGGCTCGCGCCGTTCTCGCCCTACCTGGCCGGCGCGGTGCTCAACGGCACCGCCAACGCGCATTCGGACATCCATCTGCAGACCTTCTCGGACAACCAGAAGGAGGTCGCGATCTACCTGCTGAACCAGAACATCCAGTACGACGTGTCCGAGACGCGCCATTTCGCGGGCCGCGGCGACGTCGAGACGCTCAGTTTCCTCTGGCGCGAGCGCCGCGACAGCGATGCGATCGGCATCCACGTGGCGCTCTACGACAGCGACGACCTGCGCGGCGCGCTCAGAGCCGACGCGCGCGGCCGGCTGGCCCGCGCCGACGCGGCGGCGCTGCGCGCCCTGATGGCCGCGCCGGCCAATCCCGCCAGTCCTTCAACCTCGATTCGAAGCGAAGATGAACAGTAAACGACTCCTCCCCGTGGCCGTGGTGGCCGCGGTCGCGATTGCCGGCGGCCTGGCCGCCGGCCACTGGGTACGCGGCGACGTGTTCGAAAACAGCGCCCAGGCCGCCACCGCCAAGGCCGCCGACCCGGTCGCGGCGCTCTGGGCCGCCTCGGTCACCGACACCGAAGGCAAGCCGCAGTCGCTCGCCAGCTTCAAGGGCCAGAAGGTCGTGGTCAATTTCTGGGCTTCCTGGTGCGGCCCCTGCGTGCAGGAAATGCCGGAGCTGGTCCAGCTCTCGCACGAATACAAGAGCCGCGGAATTCGCTTCGTCGGCGTGGCCGTGGATTCGGACAAGAACGTCCAGGCCTTCCTGCAGAAGGTCAAGGTCGACTACCCGGTGGTGGTCAGCGGTTATGCCGGCGCGGATCTGGCACGCAATTTCGGCAATACCGCCGGCGCCCTGCCGTTTACCGTGGTAATTGATGCGAACGGCCGGGTACGCGTGACAAAATTAGGTCAAATCCAGGTCGGCGAGCTGAAAAAGACCCTCGATACGCTCTGAGTGTCCAGGCTTTCCGCGACTCGCGTTGCCGGCGGTTGGCTTCCGGTTCGCGGCAGGTTGACGGCAAATATCGCGATCTTCGCGTAACGCCGAGCAAAACCTCCCGCGCGCCGCGCGCCGTGCACGCGGCAAAACTGGACAAATTTCTCGAATCGGCGATAAAGTGCGCCCAATTCCGCAGAAATTGAAGCGACCATGACACGTTTGCTGGTACTGCACGGCCCCAACCTCAATCTTCTCGGTACCCGGGAACCGGAGGTCTATGGGCGCGTGACGCTGGCCGAGATCGATCGGGCGCTGGCCGAGCGCGCGAGCCGGGCAGGTGCCGAGCTCGCCTCGTTCCAGAGCAACCACGAGGGCGCCCTGGTCGATCGCATCCAGGCCGCCCGCGACGAGCAGACCGATTTCATCGTGATCAACCCGGCCGCGTATACGCATACCAGCGTCGCGATCCGCGACGCGCTGGCCGGCGTCGGCATCCCGTTCGTCGAGGTGCACCTGTCGAACGTGCATCGTCGCGAACCGTTCCGGCATCACTCGTACTTCTCCGACCAGGCCGAGGGCGTGATCTGCGGCCTCGGCTGGAAGGGCTACCTGTATGCGCTCGAGCACGCGCTCGACAAGCTGCAGGGCGCGCCGCGCGGCTGATCTGTTTCAAGAATCCGAATTGCCGCCGGCCAGTCCGGCGCTTCACGACTAGACAAGGGGAACTCCCGATGGACCTTCGCAAGCTGAAAACCCTGATCGACCTCGTCTCCGAATCCGGCATCTCCGAGCTGGAAGTCACGGAAGGCGAAGGCAAGGTGCGTATCGTCAAGAACGCGCCGCCGGTCTACGTGCAGCCTGCCAGCGGCTACGCTCCGCAGGTGGGCGCCCCCGCGCCGGCAGCCGCGGCCCCGCTCGAAGGCGCCGCCCCGGCAGCCGCGGCGGCGCCCGCCCCGGCCGCGCCGCAGGGCCACGTGGTCACCTCGCCGATGGTCGGCACCTTCTACCGCGCGCCCTCGCCGGGCGCCGATCCGTTCGTGCAGGTCGGCGACACGGTCAAGGAAGGCCAGACCATCTGCATCATCGAAGCGATGAAGCTGCTCAACGAGATCGAGTCGGACAAGGCGGGCGTCGTCAAGGAAATCCTCGTCGAGAACGGCCAGGCGGTCGAATACGGCCAGCCGCTGTACGTGATCGGCTAAGGCCGAGTGCGCCGCCCCGCGCCAGAGCGCGTCACCGGAAAGACGAATACCCGCTATGTTTGAAAAAATCCTCATTGCCAATCGCGGCGAGATCGCCTTGCGCATCCAGCGCGCGTGCCGCGAACTCGGCGTCAAGACGGTCGTCGTGTACTCGGAAGCCGACAAGGAAGCCAAGTACGTGAAGCTGGCCGACGAGGCGGTCTGTATCGGCCCGGCCCCGTCGAACCTCAGCTACCTGAACATGCCGGCGCTGATCAGCGCGGCCGAGGTGACCGACGCGCAAGCGATCCACCCCGGCTACGGCTTCCTGTCGGAGAACGCCGACTTCGCCGAACGCGTCGAGCAGTCGGGCTTCACCTTCATCGGCCCGCGTCCGGACACGATCCGCATGATGGGCGACAAGGTGTCCGCCAAGCAGGCGATGATCCGCACCGGCGTGCCCTGCGTGCCGGGTTCGGAAGGCGCGCTGCCGGAAGATCCCAAGGAAATCGTCAAGATCGCGCGCGCGGTCGGCTATCCCGTCATCATCAAGGCGGCGGGCGGCGGCGGCGGGCGCGGCATGCGGGTGGTGCACACGGAAGCGGCGCTGGTCAACGCGGTCAACATGACCCGCGAGGAAGCCGGCCGGGCCTTCGGCAACCCGCAGGTCTACATGGAGAAGTACCTCGAGAACCCGCGCCACATCGAGATCCAGGTGCTGGCCGACGCGCACAAGAACGCGCTCTGGCTCGGCGAACGCGACTGCTCGATGCAGCGCCGCCACCAGAAGGTGATCGAGGAAGCGCCGGCGCCCGGCATCGCGCGCCGCCTGATCGACCGGATCGGCGACCGCTGCGCCGACGCCTGCAAGAAGATGGGCTACCTCGGCGCCGGCACCTTCGAGTTCCTCTACGAGAACAACGAGTTCTACTTCATCGAGATGAACACGCGCGTGCAGGTGGAGCACCCGGTCACCGAGCTGATCACGGGCGTCGACATCGTGCAGGAACAGATCAAGATCGCCGCCGGCGAGAAGCTCACGCTGCGCCAGCGCGACATCCAGTTCCGCGGCCACGCGATCGAGTGCCGGATCAACGCCGAGGATCCGTTCAAGTTCACGCCCTCGCCGGGTCGCATCACCTCCTGGCACACGCCGGGCGGCCCCGGCATCCGCGTCGATTCGCATGCCTACAACGGCTATTTTGTGCCGCCCAACTACGACTCGATGATCGGCAAGCTGATCGCCTACGGCGCCACGCGCGAACAGGCGATCCAGCGCATGCGCATCGCGCTGTCGGAAATGGTGGTCGAGGGCATCCAGACCAACATCCCGCTGCACCGCGAGCTGATGCTGGACTCGAAGTTCGTGGAAGGCGGTACCAGCATCCACTATCTCGAAAGCCGGCTCGCCGCGAAGCAGCAGGTCGCGCCGGAAGAGGCCTGAGCATGAGCTACCGGGAACTCGTCGTCGAGCTCGCGCGCGAGCATGCCGAAGCGCTCTCCGATGCGCTGATCGAGCTCGGCGCGCTGTCGGTATCGGTGGAGGACGCCGATGCCGATACGCCCGACGAGCAGCCGCTGTTCGGCGAACCCGGCCTCACGCCCGAGCGCACCGCCTGGCAGCATTCGCGCGTGATCGCGCTGATCGCCGAGGCGCATGACCCGGCGGTGCTGCTGGCGGCCGCCGCCAACGAGATCGGGCTCGACGCCGCGCCCGCGCATGCGGTGCGCGAGGTGGAAGAGCAGGATTGGGTGCGCGTCACCCAATCGCAGTTCGACCCGATCCCGATCGGCGAGCGGATCTGGGTGGTGCCCTCCTGGCACGACGCGCCAGATCCCGATGCGCTGGTGCTCGAACTCGATCCGGGCCTGGCCTTCGGCACCGGCAGCCACCCGACCACGCGGCTCTGCATGGAATGGCTCGAGCAGACCGTCGAGGCCGGCCAGTCGGTGCTCGACTACGGCTGCGGCTCCGGGATCCTGGCGATCCTCGCCAAGAAGTGCGGCGCGGGCCAGGTGATCGGCATCGACATCGACCCGCAGGCGGTCGAGTCGGCGCGCCACAACAGCGAACGCAATCGCGCCGAGGTCAGCTACGGCCTGCCCGACGATTGTCCGGCCGGCGAATTCGACATCGTGGTCGCCAACATCCTGTCGAACCCGCTCAAGCTGATGGCTTCGATGCTCGCCGCGAAGGTCAGGCCGGGCGGGCGCATCGCCCTGTCGGGCGTGCTGGCGCGGCAGGCAGAGGAAGTTGCCGCCGTCTATGCGCGCTATGTCGACATCTCGGTCTGGCGCGAGCACGAAGGTTGGGTATGCCTCGCCGGAACCCGGCGGGAAAGCCATTAGAATAGGCGCTGTCCATCACTCCGGCCCCGCTGCCCGGCTGACCATGCCACTCGCGACGCGCTGCCCCCACTGTGAAACCGTCTTCCGGATTCAGCCGGAGCACCTGAGGCTGCATGGCGGGCTCGCGCGTTGCGGACACTGCCAGCAGGTGTTCGACGCCGCGCACTCGCTGGTCGACCCCGATCCCGAGCTGGCCCCGGCCATCGTCGAAACCACGCCCGCCGCCGCGGGCACGCCGCCGCAACCGCCGCGCGTGTTCTCGGCCACCGCGCCGCAAGCCACGCCCGCGCAGGCCGCCGACGGCAATTTCACGCCGGGCGCCTGGGACATGTGGGCGCCATGGCTCGACGGCGGCATCGATCCCAAGCTACGCCACAACAGCGGCAATACCGACGCCACGCCGCTGGTACCGATCGCGGCCGTGCCCACGGGCGAGGTGCCGGCCAGCGAGGTGCCGGCGCGCGCGGTCGGCGGCTGGGTGGCCGCATCGCCCGCCTTCACCAGCAGCAGGCGCTTGAGCGTGCTGTCCTGGCCGACGA
>NZ_VWWK01000213.1:0-10293 GCF_011753035.1 Burkholderia sp. Ax-1720
GCTGCCGCGCGGCGCGCGCGGGGGCGCGCCGGTGCTCGGCTGGCCGGCATCGGGCAAGGGCTCGCCGAACAGGTCGAACTGTCCGGCCTCGCGCGGCGGCGCGTCATCCTGCGTCGTGGTTCGCGCGGGATCGCGCCGCGTGCTGCCTTCACCCATGCATGGCCGTTCGCTTGAGGCTGCCGTCAGCGCGGCAGCGGGTTCTCGTACATGTAGCGCCGCGACCAGGGCAGCGTTTTCGCGCTGCGGCCGGCCTTGCGGCAGACGAGCTGGTAGATCGACACGTCGTCGTTCTCGAAGGCATAGGCGCAGCCCGCGAGATAGACGCGCCAGATCCGGAACTTCTCGTCGTCGACGAGCTGGCGGGCCTGGTCGGCCTTGGCCTCGAAGTTCTCGGTCCAGATGTCCAGCGTGCGCGCATAGTGCCGACGCAGGCTCTCGGCGTCAACCACCTCCAGGCCGCCGCGCTGCGCCGCCTCGATCGCCAGGCTCACGTGCGGCAGCTCGCCGTCCGGGAACACGTAGCGATCGATGAATTCGCCGCCGCCCAGCGAGGTTTCGCCGCTGTCCGCGTCCGAGGAGGTGATGCCGTGGTTCATCGCCACGCCGTCGTCGGCCAGCAGCTCGCGCACCTTGGTGAAGTAGCCCGGCAGGTTCTTGCGGCCGACGTGCTCGAACATGCCGACGCTGGTGATGCGGTCGAACTGGCCGTCCACGTCGCGGTAATCCTGCAGGCGAATCTCGATCTGGTTCTCCAGGCCTGCGCGGCGCACGCGCTCGGTGGCGAGGTCGAACTGGTTCTGCGAGAGCGTCACGCCCACGCAGTGCGCGCCGAACTTCTGCGCCGCGCGCAGCACCAGCGCGCCCCAGCCGCAGCCGATGTCGAGCAGGCGCTGGCCCGGCTGCAGCTGGATCTTGGTCAGGATGTGGTCGATCTTCTTGATCTGGGCGGTGGCCAGGTCCTCGTCGCCGGTCTCGAAGTAGGCGCAGGAATAGACCATGTTCTCGTCCAGCCACAGCCGGTAGAAATCGTTCGAGACGTCGTAGTGATACTGGATCGCCTTCTTGTCCGAGTTCTTGGTGTGGGTGAAGTAGCGCGTGACGCGCGCCAGCTTGCTCGCATTGGTGACGGTGCTGCGCGCCAGCGAGTAGCCGATGTTGATGATGTCGGGCAGGCGCCCCTCGATATCGATCTTGCCCTTCACATAGGCCTCGCCGAGATTGTCGAGGCTCGGGTCGAGCAACAGCGGCAGGGCCGAGGCGTGGTTGACCTTCAGCGTCACCGCCGGCGCGCTGAAGTTGCCGAAATCGTGCTGGTCTCCATTCCACAGGACGAGGCGCGCCGGAAGGTTCGCCTTTTCCCGTACTTCGTCTGCCCACTGTGCCAGCTTCTTTTCCCAGAACATGAGGATTCTCCGTTGTCCGTTGAAACGAATACAGCCAAGTCTTCGTACTGACCCGTCGCGTCGAGGCGGCGGGCCGACATGCAAATCGAAACACGAGCTGCGCCGTGGGTTGGTCACGCGGCGCGAATCAGGTCAGGGCGAGAGCCGCTCGATGGTCCAGGCGTCGGCGCCCGCCGGATCGCGCAGGTAGCGCAGGCGGTCGTGCAGCCGCGAGGGCCGGCCCTGCCAGAACTCGATCGCCTCCGGCACCAGCCGGTAGCCGCCCCAGTGCGGCGGGCGCGGCGGGTTCTCGCCGTAGCGCGCGCCGAAGTCGCGTTCGCGCGCCTCCAGCACCTCGCGGTTGGCGATCACCGCGCTCTGCTCCGAGGCCCAGGCGCCGATGCGCGAGCCCACCGGGCGCGAGGCGAAATAGCTGTCGGATTCGGCGGCGCTGGTCTTCTCGATGCGGCCTTCGATGCGCACCTGGCGTTCGAGCTCGATCCAGTAGAACAGCAGCGCGGCATGGGGGTTGTGCGCGATCTCGCGGCCCTTGCGGCTCTCGTAGTTGGTGAAGAACACGAAGCCGCGCTCGTCCACGCCCTTGATCAGCACGATGCGCGCCGAGGGGCGGCCGTCGGCGTCGACGGTGGCCAGCGTCATGGTGTTCGGTTCGGGCAGTTGCGCGTCGAGCGCCTCCTTGAACCATTTGTCGAATTGACGGATGGGATCGGATGCGACGTCGGCCTCGTCGAGCGAGGCGCGCGAGTAGTTGATGCGGAGATCGGCGAGAGAGGTCATTTCTTATGCGAACGCTTCAATCTGGGGCCAGTATAGCCAAGGAAACAAAATCCTGCGTTGCGGTGTCGCGGCCGACCGGCATTGCGACGATCAGGCAAAATAGGCGCTTCGCGGCTGTTCCGCTTTCATTTCGCTTACCTACGCATGTCCCGCATCGACGCCGTCGCAACGCCTCACGATCTTACCCCGAGCCCGTCGAATCAGCTTGACGCAGCCGACCGCGCGCGGCGCTTCGGCGGGGTGGCGCGCCTCTATGGCCCGGCCGCGCTGGCGGCCTTCGAGCGCGCCCACGTGGCGGTGATCGGCATCGGCGGGGTGGGCTCGTGGAGCGTCGAGGCGCTGGCGCGCAGCGCGATCGGGCAGCTCACGCTGATCGATCTCGACAATGTCGCCGAGAGCAACACCAACCGGCAGTTGCACGCGCTGGACGGCAACTACGGCAAGGCCAAGGTCGAGGCGATGGCCGAGCGCATCGCGCTGATCGATCCGGCCTGCCGCGTGCATTGCGTGGAGGAGTTCGCCGAGCCCGACAATTTCGAGGCCCTGCTCGGCGGCGGCTTCGATTTCGTGATCGACGCGATCGACAGCGTGCGCACCAAGGTTGCCCTGATCGCCTGGTGCGTCGAGCGCGGCATCCCGCTGGTGACGGTGGGCGGCGCGGGCGGCCAGCTCGACCCGACCCGCATCCGCATCGACGACCTGGCGCTGACGATCCAGGATCCGCTGCTCTCCAAGGTGCGCGCGCAATTGCGCAAGCAGCACGGTTTCCCGCGCGGGCCGAAGGCGAAGTTCAAGGTCAGCGCCGTCTATTCGGACGAACCGCTGATCTATCCCGAGGCGGCTGCCTGCGAGATCGACGACGAGGCGGCGGCCGGCCCCGCCTCGGGCGGCCCGGCCGGGCTCAACTGCGCGGGGTTCGGCTCGAGCGTGTGCGTGACGGCGAGCTTCGGGTTCGCGGCGGCCGCGCATGCGCTGAAGGCGATCGCCGCGCGGGGCTGAACGCCCGCCTCTCGCGCATTTCGTGTTTTGTAGGCAATCCGAAAGATTGTGTCCGTGAGCGCGGCGGATCGTGCTCCGGAGGCGCTGGATGCGCCAAATGAAACGGGCGCGGGCCTGATCGGCCCGCGCCCGTGTTTTCTTGCGGTGGCGCTACCGTATCGCGCCAGCCGGCTCAATACAGCGCCGCGCTGAGCTTGCGGCGCCAGGCGGCCACCAGGTTCGGCTGGTCCGAGGCGAGCTCGAACACCGACACCATGGTCTTGCGGCCCACGTCGTCCTTGAAGCCGCGGTCGCGCTGCACGATCTCCAGCAACTGCACCAGCGCGCCCTCGTACTGGCGATGCGCGATCAGCATCTGCGCGAGGTCGAAGCGCGCCTCGAGATCGTTGGCGTCGGCGGCGATGCGTTGCTCCAGCGCATCGGTCGGCGGCAGCTCGACGGCCGCGTCGAGCGCGTCGAAGCGCGTCTTGATCGCGTGGTAGCGCGGGTCGACGCCGTTCACGGTCTGCGGCGACAGGCGCGTGGCCTCGTCGCGCGCGGCCTCGACGCGGTTCACGGCCAGCAGCAGCTCGATCAGGTCGAGGCGGATGTCGTCCTGGCCCGGATTGAGCGCGAGCGCGGCCTGCAGGTGGCGCACCGCGTCCTCGTAGCGCTCCTCGGCGAAGGCGATCTGCGCGGCGCGGCGCTCGGCTTCCTCGCCCGAGGGCAGCAGCCGGTCGATGAAGGCGCGCAACTGGCCTTCGGGCAGCACGCCGACGAACTGGTCGACGGCGCGGCCGTCGGCGAAGGCGATCACGTGCGGGATGCTGCGCGTCTGGAAATGCGCGGCCAGTTCCTGGTTCTCGTCGACGTTGACCTTGACGAGCTTCCAGCGTCCCGCGTAATCGGCCTCGAGCCGTTCGAGCATCGGGCCCAGGGTCTTGCAGGGGCCGCACCAGGGCGCCCAGAAATCGACCAGAACCGGCGCGTCGAGCGATGCTTCGATGACGTCGCGTTCGAAAGTGGCGAGCGTGGTGTCCATGTGGTCCTCGTGAGTCGGAAATATCGCGTAGTTGGGGCCGAAGCCCGTTGTTTCAATGCGCCGCGCCGGCCGCTCAGCGCGGCTTGCGCTCGGGCAGCGGGATCCACTCGGTCTCGCCGGGCACGCTGCCCATGCGCTGCTCGGTCCAGGCCAGCTTGGCCGCCTCGATCGCCTCGCGCGTGCTGGCCACGAAGTTCCATTCGATGAAGCGCTCGCCGGCCAGCTTCGCGCCGCCGAGCAGCATCACGCGCGCGCCGTCGCGGCTGGCCAGCGTCACGGCCTGGCCCGGCGTCAGCACCGCCATCTGCTCGGCTTCGAGCGGCTGGCCGTCGATCGTCAGGTCGCCCTGGGCCAGGTAGACGGCGCGCTCCTCGTGCTCGGCGTCGAAACCGAGCACGGTGCCGGCCGCGAATTCGGCCGCCACGTAGAGCGTGCGCGAGAAGGTGGTGACCGGCGAGCGCGCGCCGAAGGCGTCGCCGGCGATCACCGTCAGCGCCACGCCGTCGCGCGTGAGCTTCGGCAGGCTGGCCGCCGGGTGATGCTCGAACGAAGGCTCGGTGGTTTCGTGCTCGAGCGGCAGCGCCACCCAGGTCTGGATGCCGTGGATGGTCTGGCCGCGTTCGCGCACGTCCTCGGGCGTGCGCTCCGAGTGGACGATGCCGCGCCCGGCCGTCATCCAGTTCACGTCGCCGGGCACGATGGCCTGCAGCGAGCCGAGGCTGTCGCGATGCAGGATCGCGCCTTCGAACAGGTAGGTGACGGTGGCCAGGCCGATATGCGGATGCGGGCGCACGTCCAGGCCGGTGCCGGGCGGCAGCTCCGCCGGGCCCATGTGGTCGAAGAAGATGAAGGGGCCGACAAGGCGCGCGGCCATCGCGGGCAGCACGCGCCGCACCTGGAGATTGCCGATGTCGCGGATATGCGGTTTCAGGACCGCTTTGATCGATTCGCTCATGATCTTGATGGGGGCGGACTTGGGGTGCGCCCATTGTATCGGGCTCGCGGGGCGCGCGCCTGCCGGCGGATGCCGGTAGACTGGCGCCCGTTGCTTGCGCGATCACGGAGGAAACGACGCGATGATGGCCTGGAAGGACCTGCTGCTGGCGCTGGTGGTGATCGTCGCCTGGGGCGTCAATTTCGTGGTGATCAAGCTCGGCCTGCACGGCGTGCCGCCGATGCTGCTCGGCGCGCTGCGCTTCACGCTGGCCGCCGTGCCGGCGGTGTTCTTCGTGCCGCGCCCGCGCATCCCGTGGCGCATGCTGCTGCTCTACGGCGCCACCATCCTGCTCGCGCAGTTCGTGTTCCTGTTTACCGCCATGCAGGTCGGCATGCCGGCCGGGCTGGCCTCGCTGGTGCTGCAGGCGCAGGCCTTCTTCACGCTCGGCTTCGCCCGGGTGTTCCTCGGCGAGCGCGTGCGCGCCTGGAACCTGCTCGGGCTGGCGATCGCCGCGGGCGGGCTGGCCGCGATCGCCGTGCAGGGCGGCGGCGCCATGACCACGGCCGGCTTCGCGCTGACCTTGTGCGCGGCCGCCGCCTGGGCGCTCGGCAATATCGTCACCAAGCGGATCGGGCCGGTCGAGCTGGTGCCGCTGGTGGTGTGGGGCAGCGTGGTGCCGCCGCTGCCCTTTTTCGCGCTGTCGCTGGCCTTCGAGGGGCCGGCGCGCATCGAGGCCGCGCTGGCCTCGCTGTCGGGCATCTCGGTGTTCGCGGTGGTCTACCTGGCCTTCGTCGCCACCCTGGTCGGCTACGGCATCTGGGGGCGGCTGCTGTCGCGCTACCCGGCAGCCCAGGTCGCGCCGTTCTCGCTGCTGGTGCCGGTGGTCGGCATCGCCTCCTCGGCCTTCTTCCTCGGCGAGCAGATGAGCGCGGCCGAGTACCTGGGCGCCGCGCTGGTGATGGGCGGGCTGGTGGTCAACGTGTTCGGCGGGCGGCTCGCGCGGCGCGGCGCCTGAGGAGCCCGGGGCGCCATGAAAAACGCCTCGCGCGAAGGCGAGGCGTGTGACGGGCCGAATGCCTGCGGCGAAGGCGGGCGGCCGCCTCAGGCCATCCGGCTCTTGGCCAGCGGCGGATTGGCCGCGAAATAGCGCTTGATGCCGCGGAAGATCGCGTCGGCCATCTGCTCGCGATAGGCGTCGTCGTTGAGGCGCTTCTCTTCGTCGGGATTGCTGATGAAGGCGGTCTCCACCAGGATCGAGGGGATGTCGGGTGCCTTCAGCACCGCGAAGCCGGCCTGCTCGACCGAGCCCTTGTGCAGCTTGTTGATGCCGCCGACCTCGCGCAGCACGTAGTTGCCGTAGCGCAGCGAGTCGCGGATCTGGGCGGTGGTCGACATGTCGAACAGCGCGCGGTTGACCGACACGTCCTGCGTCTTCACGTTGATCCCGCCGATCGTGTCCGACGAGTTCTCCTTGTTCGCCATCCAGCGCGCGGCCGCGCTGGTGGCGCCGTGGTCGGACAGCGCGAACACCGAGGAGCCGTGCGCCTGCGGCGTGGTGAAGGCATCGGCGTGGATCGACACGAACAGGTCGGCGCCCACGCGCCGCGCCTTCTGCACGCGCACGTTCAGCGGGACGAAGAAATCGTTGTCGCGCGTCATCATCGCGCGCATGTTCGGCGCGCCGTCGATCTTGGCGCGCAGCTTCTTGGCGATGTCGAGCGCGACGTGCTTCTCGTAGGTGCCGCCGCCGCCGATCGCGCCCGGATCCTCGCCGCCGTGGCCCGGGTCGATCGCCACCGTCAGCAGGCGCACCGTGCCGTTCTTGCCGCCTTTCGGGTTGGTGAAGGCGTAGGTGTCGGGCGTGCCGTCGTCGTCATCGTCCTGCTGCTTGGCGATCACCGGCGGCGGCTTGACCGTCGGCTTCGGCGCGGCCGGTGCCGCGGGCGAGGCAGGCGAGTTCGGCGAATTCTGCGCGAAGCGCTGGAAGAACGCGTCGCTGTTGTCGCCGGCCGCGGGCGGCGGCGTGCCGGGGCCGTTCAGCGCGGCTTGCGGCGGCTGGGCCTGCTGGGCGCGCACCGCATCGTTGAGCTGCTGCTCCTTGCGCTCGGTCTGCGAGATCAGGTCGGACAGCGGGTCCGGCGCGACAGCCGGGTAGAGGTCGAACACCAGCCGGTAGCGATAGGTGCCCACCGGCGGCAGGGTGAACATCTGCGGTTTCACCGAGCCTTTCAGGTCGAACACCATGCGCACCACGTGCGGCTGGTACTGGCCGACGCGCACCGACTGGATCTGCGGATCGTTCGGCGCGATCTTCGAGACCAGGTCGCGCAGCGCCTGGTCGAGGTCGAGCCCGTCGAGATCGACCACCAGCCGGTCGGGGCCTTGCAGCAGTTGCTGCGCGGCCTGCAGCGGCTGGTCCGATTCGATCGTCACGCGCGTGTAGTCGCGCGCGGGCCAGACCCGCACGCCGAGCACCGAGGAGGCCTGCGCCAGGCGCGGCGCGACCAGCCCCAGCACCAGCGTCGAGGCGCCCGCGCAGAGCACCTTGCGGCGGCGCCAGTTGTGAGTCGTGGTGGCGGCCGACTCGATCGACCGGAACGGTTTGATCAACATCTTTCGAGACATGCGTTTCCTGATGCGCTGTAGGCTCGCGCCACGAGGCGGCGGCCTTCGCCGTCGACATCGAGCGCGAACACGAGATCCGGCACGCCGAGCAGGGTGCCTGCCTGCTGCGGCCATTCGACGAGGCAGATCGCGCCGGCATTGAAATATTCGCGAAAGCCCGCGTCCGCCCATTCGGCCGGATCACTGAATCGGTAGAGATCGAAGTGATGCACCGCGAGTTCCCCATCGGCGCGTTCGAGCGCATACGGCTCGACCAGCGTGTAGGTGGGGCTCCTGACGCGCCCGGCATGGCCGAGGCCGCGCAGGACGGCGCGCACCAGGGTGGTCTTGCCGGCGCCGAGATCGCCGAGCAGCTGGATCTGCAACCCGTCGAAGGCGTTCGCGGCGAGGCGCTCGGCGCGCACCGCGTCGAGCGCCTGGGCGAAGCGCAACCCGAAGGCGGCCGTCGCGGCCTCGTCGGGGAGCGCGAACTGGCGCTCGGCGAGCGGGGCGGACGGGACGATCGCGTGGATCGGATGGCTGGGCTGCGCGGGCATTCTCGTAAAATAGCGCGATGAACCGTAAACCGGAACTCGCCATGATGGACGCGCCCTCGACGCAACGCGAGGGCGCCGCGCCGCGCCGCCTCGACGATGCGGCGCTGGATGCGCTGGTCGTGCGCATCAAGGCCTGGGGGCGCGAACTGGGTTTCGGGGCGATCGGCATCAGCGATACCGATCTCTCGGATGCCGAAGCGGGGCTCGCCGCCTGGCTGGAAGCCGGTTGCCACGGCGAAATGGATTATATGGCCAAACACGGCATGAAACGCGCGCGCCCGGCCGAACTTGTGGCCGGTACGCTACGCGTGATCTCGGCGCGCCTGGCCTATCTGCCGGGCGAAACGGCCGCCGCCGACGCGGCCTCGGCGGGCGGCGGCTGGCGCGCGCGGGAGCTGGCGCGGCTGGAGGATCCGGCCGCCGCCGTGGTGTCGATCTACGCGCGCGGCCGCGATTATCACAAAGTGCTGCGCAATCGGCTGCAGACCCTGGCCGAGCGCATCGAGGCCGAGATCGGCCCGTTCGGCTATCGCGTGTTCACCGATTCGGCGCCGGTGCTCGAGGTCGAGCTGGCGCAGAAGGCCGGCACCGGCTGGCGCGGCAAGCACACGCTGCTGCTGCAGCGCGATGCCGGCTCGCTGTTCTTCCTCGGCGAGATCTTCGTCGACCTGCCCTTGCCGACCGATGCCGAAACCAGCCCCGCGACGGCGCCCGAAACGCCCGGCTCGCATTGCGGCAGTTGCACGCGCTGCATCGACGCCTGCCCGACCGGCGCGATCGTCGAGCCGTTTCGCGTCGATGCGCGGCGCTGCATTTCCTACCTGACGATCGAACTGAAAGGCAGTATTCCGGAATCGCTGCGCCCGCTGATCGGCAATCGCGTGTATGGCTGCGACGACTGCCAGCTCGTCTGTCCCTGGAACAAGTTCGCGCAGCCGGCGCCGGTGGCCGATTTCGACGTGCGCCACGGGCTCGGCAGCGCCTCGCTGGTGGACCTGTTCGGCTGGAGCGCCGAGCAGTTCGACGAGCGCATGCAGGGCAGCGCGATCCGCCGCATCGGCCACGAGCGCTGGCTGCGCAATCTCGCGGTGGGGCTGGGCAATGCGCTGCGCGCGCCGCGCGAGCGGCTCGGCGACGAGACGCGCGAGGCCATCGTCGCGGCGCTCGCCGCGCGCGCCGACGATGCGTCCGAGCTGGTGCGCGAGCATGTCGAATGGGCGCTGCAGGCTGCCTGAAGGGCGCGCTGCCGGGATTCGTCATGGCGGCGTAAAGTGGCGCCTGGGGTACCTGGCGCCTGGAAAGAGAAATCGAGCGTGACGGTCGCGCGGCCCGGGCCACCGCCGTATCGAAGGAGCGAAGCATGTTCAACGCCGTGATCGACGCGCCGTTCGGCAAGATCGGCATCCGCACCGAGGCGGGCAGGGTGCGCGAGATCGTCTACGTGCCCGAGTCGGTGCGCAGCATCGATCCCGACAATGCGCTGGCGCTGCGCGTCGCGCGACAGATCGATCGTTATCTCGAGCGCGCCTCGGCGCGCTTCAAGCTGCCGCTGGCCGAAGTCGGCTCGGCGTTCCAGCAGCGCGTCTGGCAGGCGATCAGCGAGGTGCCGCCGGGCACCGTGGCGACCTATGGCCAGATCGCCAAACGCATCGGCAGCGCGCCGCGCGCGGTCGGGCAGGCTTGCGGCGCGAACTGGTTCCCGCTGGTGATTCCCTGCCATCGCGTGGTCGCCTCAGGCGGCATCGGCGGTTTCGCGAACCAGGACGAGGATGGTTATTACCTGAAGATCAAGCGCTGGCTGCTGGCGCATGAAGGGATTCGTTACTGATGGTGCGCAAGATGGGGAAGGTGGCCGGCGTCGATGCCGATGGCGAGGCAATCGCGAGCGAGACGGCGCCTGCGTCGGAGGCGGCCGCGATGGCGAATCCGACTGAAGTGAAAGCGCGCCGTGGTGCGGCGGGGGCTCCCGCTGGCGCCGCGCGCAAGCCGCGCCAG
>NZ_VWWK01000214.1:0-10254 GCF_011753035.1 Burkholderia sp. Ax-1720
CGAATCGCGTTTCGCGGCACGCGCCACGAAGCGCTCGGACACCAGCAGCGCGACCAGGGCCGCCAGCGTCAGCCCCGCCGACACGGGCGCCAGCGCCCCGGCCGCGCCGGCGCCGATCACGGCCGATGCCGCCACCGGTGCCGCCTGCGCGCGCCGCATCTACCTGCCGGTCAACGACGGCCACCTGTATGCGCTCGACGCGCAGACCGGCCAGCGCTGCGCCGACTTCGGCAACAACGGCGACCTGGACCTCCAGCATCTGCAGCCGGTCACCACGCCGGGCATGTACGAGCCGACCTCGCCGCCGATCGTCACCGACAAGGTGATCGTGGTGGCCGGCTCGGTCGAGGACAACTTCTCGACGCGCGAGCCTTCCGGCGTGATCCGCGGCTTCGACGTGCGCACCGGCAAGCTGCTGTGGGCGTTCGATCCGGGCGCGAAGGACCCGAACCACATTCCGGGCCCGGGCGAGCACTACACCTGGAACTCGCCGAACTCGTGGGCGCCGGCCGCCTACGACGCCAAGCTCGACATCGTCTACCTGCCGATGGGCGTGACCACCCCCGACATCTGGGGCGGCCATCGCACGCCGGAGCAGGAGCGCTACGCGAGCGGCCTGCTGGCGCTGCATGCCTCGACCGGCAAGCTGGCCTGGTTCTACCAGACCGCCCACCACGATCTGTGGGACATGGACCAGCCCTCGCAGCCGACCCTGGCCGACATCACCGACAAGAACGGCAACAAGGTGCCGGTGGTCTACGCGCCGGCCAAGACCGGCAACATCTTCGTGCTCGACCGCCGTACCGGCGCCACCGTGGTGCCGGCGCCCGAACTGCCGGTGCCGCAAGGCGCCGCCAAGGGCGACCATCTCTCGCCGACGCAGCCGTTCTCGGACCTGACCTTCCGTCCGAAGAAGAACCTGACGGACGCGGACATGTGGGGCGCGACGATGTTCGACCAACTGGTCTGCCGCGTGATGTTCCACCGCCTGCGTTACGAAGGCACCTTCACGCCGCCGTCGGAGCAGGGCACGCTGGTGTTCCCGGGCAACCTGGGCATGTTCGAGTGGGGCGGCATCGCCGTCGACACCGACCGCCAGATCGCGATCGCCAACCCGATCGCGCTGCCCTTCGTGTCGCGCCTGATCCCGCGCGGCCCGGGCAACCCGATGGAACCGGAACCGGGCGCCAAGGGCAGCGGCACCGAATCCGGCATCCAGCCGCAGTACGGCGTGCCGTTCGGCGTGACGCTCAACCCGTTCCTCTCGCCGTTCGGCCTGCCGTGCAAGCAGCCGGCCTGGGGCTACGTGTCGGCGATCGACCTGAAGACCAACGAGATCGTCTGGAAGCGCCGCATCGGCACGGTCCGCGACAGCTCGCCGATCCCGCTGCCGTTCCGGATGGGCATGCCGATGCTGGGCGGCCCGGCCACCACGGCGGGCGGCGTGTTCTTCATCGGCGCCACCGCGGACAACTACATCCGCGGCTACGACACCAACAACGGCAAGCTGCTGTGGGAACAGCGCCTGCCGGCCGGCGGCCAGGCCACGCCGATGACCTACGAGGTCAACGGCCGCCAGTACGTGGTGATCGCCGCGGGCGGCCATGGCTCGTTCGGCACCAAGCTCGGCGACTACGTGATCGCCTACGCGCTGCCGGACGGCAAGTAATCCGGCAGGCGAGGGCGCGGCGCGCGATGCAGCACAGCGCGCCGCGCCCGATCCGATGCGCCGGCGGGAAAGGGCTCCTGGATGGGGGCCATGTCCCGCCGGCGTTTTTCGTGGCTGGCTGTTTTTCGGCCGACTGCGTATCCACGGGCATCGCCTCGATGCGCCGGCGTCGCCCGTGGATACGCATGTCGGCGAAGTCTCTTTCCCTCCTTCGCTCATGCGTGATGAATCCGTTGCGCGCGCAAGCTTCGGCGCGCGTCGTCTCGCGCTGCCGTTGCGGGCGGCCCGGCAGCTTGCCTTGGCCGCCTTGTGCGGCGGAGCCGCCGCGCCCGCCTTCGCGCAGGGCTCGGTCACGCTCTATGGCGTGATCGACACCAGCATCGAGCTGACCAATCCCGGCTCGGGCTGGGTGCCGCGGCTCGATTCGGGCGCCTATCGCGGCTCGCGGATCGGGCTGCGTGGCGACGAGCCGATCGGCGGCGGCATGCGCATCCTGTTCGACCTGGAAAGCGGCTTCGGCTCCAACGACGGCACGCTTTCCACCGCGGGCACGCTGTTCAACCGGCAGGCCTGGGTGGGGCTTGGCGCGCCCTGGGGCGAGATTCGCGTGGGCCGGCAGTATTCGCCGATCTACATCCCGTTCAAAGGGCAGATCGATGCCTTCGGGGCCGGCACCATCGCATCCGGGCTCAACAACCTCTCGAAGATCACACCCTACGAGAGCAATGCGATCACCTACCTGTCGCCCGATTTCCATGGTTTCTCGAGCACGCTGATGGTGTCGATGCGCGACCCGTCGGCGGGCGGCGCGAACGGCCTGGGCGGCACCATCGCGACCTTCGCCTATCGCCGCGGGCCGTTCCGGATCGCCTTCGCGCACCAGCAGACCAACGATTCGGGCGCGCTGCGCTCGAACCTCGGCGGCGTGTCCTACACGCTGGGCCGCGTGACGGGTTTCGTCTCGGTGTTCAACGGCGACGGCGGCGGCACGCCCCGTTATCACGACGACGGCGCGGCCGTGTCGCTGCGCTACGCGGCGACGTCGAGGCTGCGCGCCATGCTCGGTTACGCCTACCTGCGCGATCGCTCGGGTGCCGGCAACGATGCCGACCAGTTCAGCGCGATGGGGGA
Source organism: Burkholderia sp. Ax-1720 (assembly GCF_011753035.1). Taxonomy (NCBI): domain Bacteria; kingdom Pseudomonadati; phylum Pseudomonadota; class Betaproteobacteria; order Burkholderiales; family Burkholderiaceae; genus Burkholderia; species Burkholderia sp. Ax-1720. The sequence goes on from NZ_VWWK01000214.1 coordinate 2,801, forward strand.
ATACGACTTGTCGCGGCGCCTGCTGCTGTACGCGAGCGCGGGCTGGCTGCGCAATCGCGGCAAGGCCAGCTTCACGCTGCGCGGCGTGAACGTCACGGGCCTGCCGCCGGCTTATCCGGGCGCGACGGTGAAGGGCGTGCAGATCGGCATGATCGAGCGCTTCTGAACCTGGTGGCTCAGGCGCGCCGCGCCGGCTTTCGCTTGCCCGCCGTCTTGCGGGCCGCCTTGGCGGCGGATTCGACACGCGGTGGCTCGCCCGAATGCTGGGCCGCCGCCACGATCCAGTTCCTGAACGCCTTGACGGCGGCGTCCCCGATGCGATCGGTATTCACCACCAGGGTGTAGTCGGGGCCGCGCCACACGGGTTCCGGGATCGGGCAGACCAGGCGCCCGGTCGCCATCTCGCGCTCGATCAGCGGCAGCGAGGCCAGGGTCACGCCGAGGCCTTCGGTGGCCGCGCCCAGTTGCAGGAACACGTGATCGAAGTGCTGGTGGCGCATGCCCTGCAGCCCCGGCGCGCCGGCTTCCCTCATCCAGTCCGACCAGGCCGTGCGCGTGCTGGAGGAGTGCAGCAGCGTGTGCTGGCGCAGGTCGGCGACGCCGCGGATCGGCTGGCTTTGCAGCAGCGCCGGGCTGCAGGCGGGCAGGCGCAGGTCGGGCATCAGGCTCAATGAGGTGAGGCCGGCGGCATGCTCCGGGCCCGAGCGCACGCCGATGTCGAAGGCGTCGCCCACGTAGCGCAGGCGGCGCGAGGTGGTGGAGAGCCGGACCTCGATCTCCGGGTAGCGGGCCTGGAAATCGGCCAGGCGCGGGATCAGCCAGCACAGCGCGAAGCTCGCCAGCGCGTTGACGCGCACCAGGCCGGTGATGCGGCGCGTGATGGATTCATGGCGCAGCCGCGTGACCGAGCTGCTCAGCCGTGCGAAGGCACCGTTGACGTCGCCGAGCAGCGCCGCGCCCTCGTCGGTCGGCACCACGCCGCGCGGGCGGCGCTCGAACAGCGGCACGCCGAACCAGTCCTCCAGCAGGCGGATCTGCTTGCCGACCGCCCAGTGCGTGACGTGCAGCTCGGTGGCCGCCGCCGCGAAACTGCCCAGCCGCGCAACCGCCTCGAAGTGCCGCAAGGCATTCAGCGGGGGCAGCTTGTCCGCGTCCTTCTCGATGCGCTCGTTCATGTCCATACGTGACTTTTTCTCCCGGCTGGCGCAATTTTACGTCAGTTGTGGCACCTGCCGGGCGAACCTAGACTAGGGCATTCCGAAACCGAACCTCGAGCAGCCGCCAGGGCCTGCCTTGCCGCGATCCGGCCGATCCATGAGACTTTTTTCCTTTTCCTCCCCGAGCGCCGACGTATCCGGCGGCCCCGAGCAAGCCGGCCCCGTCTCGCGCAAGCGGGTACTTTGGCTCTCCTGCACGGCGCATGCGCTGCACGACGGCTACACCGACATGATCTACGCCCTGCTGCCGGTCTGGCAGGCGGATTTCGGCCTCAACTACGGCGCGCTGGCGATCCTGCGCGGCATCTATGCCGGCACCATGGCGACCCTGCAGTTGCCGGCGGGGCGCATCGCCGCCATGCTCGGCACGCGCGCCACGCTGGTGCTCGGCACCTTGCTGGCCGCGCTCGGTTATGCCTTCGCCGGCATGTCGGGCAGCCTGCTGGGCCTGTGCGTGGCGCTGGCCATCTCCGGCAGCGGCTCGAGCACCCAGCATCCGCTGGCCTCGGGCGCCGTCTCGCGCGTGTATGGGCGCCAGGCGCGCGGGCCGCTCAGCATCTACAACTTCTCGGGCGACCTGGGGAAATCCGCGCTGCCGGCGGCCATCTCGCTGCTGATCACCTTCATGCCGTGGCGCCATGCCTTGTGGGCGATGTCGGCGCTCGGCATGGTGGTGGCGCTGGTGATCGCGCTGTGGCTGCCGAACGTGCCGCGTGACGCGGCTCCCGCCGACGAGGCGTCGAGCCGTCACGCGGAGGGCTCCGGCTCGGGCTTCTCGCTGCTGTTCACGATCGGCATGCTCGACACGGCGGTGCGCATGGGCCTGCTGACCTTCCTGCCGTTCCTGATGAAGGCCAAGGGCATCTCGACGCCGATGATGGGCACCGCGCTCGCGCTGGTGTTCATCGGCGGCGCCGCCGGCAAGTTCGTGTGCGGCTGGCTCGGCGAGCGCATGGGCGTGATCGGCACGGTGCTGTCCACCGAAGGCGGCACGGCGCTGCTGATCCTGGCCGTGATCTACCTGCCGCTGGCGCCCGCCATGATCCTGCTGCCGCTGCTCGGGGCGATGCTCAACGGCACCTCGTCGGTGCTGTATGGCACGGTGCCCGAGCTGACCACGGTCGAGCGCACCGAGCGGGCCTTCGCGATCTTCTATACCGGCATCATCGCGGCGGGCGCGCTGGCGCCGGTCGGCTACGGCTTGCTGGGCGACCGGATCGGCGTGGTCGGCGCGACCATCGCCACGGCCGCCACCGCGCTGGTCATCTTCCCGCTGGCCTTGGCGCTGCGGCCGCATCTGCGCGCGGCTTGATACCGCCGGGCACGATTTCATCCTCTTTCGGAGTTTCACCACATGAATACGGATTCGCAGATCCCGTTGATCCTGATAACGGGGGGCGGTCGCGGCGTGGGCGCGGCCACCGCGCGGCTCGCCGCCGCGCAAGGCTACGACGTGGCGATCAGCTTCGTCTCCGACGAGGCGGCCGCGCGGGCGGTGGCCGCCGATGTCGAGGCGGCCGGGCGCCGGGCCCTGGCGATCCGCGCCGACAGCGCCGATCCCGGGCAGGTTGCCGGCTTGTTCGAGGCGATCGACCAGGAATTCGGCCGCCTCGACGTGCTGGTGAACAATGCCGCGATCATCGCGCGGCAGTCGCGGCTGGAGGATCTCGGCTTCGAGCGGATGCAGCGGATCTTCGCGGTCAACGCGATCGGGCCGATGCTGTGCGCGCAGCAGGCGGTGAAGCGGATGTCGACCCGGCACGGCGGCCGCGGCGGCGCGGTGGTCAACGTGTCGTCGGCTTCGGCTCGGCTTGGCAGTCCGAACGAATATGTCGATTACGCCGCGTCGAAGGGCGCGCTGGAGACGTTCACCACCGGGCTCGCCAAGGAAGTGGCGCGGGAAGGCATTCGCGTGAACTGCGTGCGCCCGGGGCATATCTACACCGACATGCATGCCAGCGGCGGCGAGCCGGGGCGCGTGGATCGCGTCAAGGACTCGATCCCGATGGGGCGGGGCGGGCAGCCCGAGGAGGTGGCGAGGGCGATCCTGTGGCTGGCCGGCGCGGAAGCCTCGTTCGTCACGGGGACGTTTCTCGATGCCACGGGCGGCAAGTAGGTGGTAAGGGCCTGTTGTGGTGATTGTCCACACCCCGCCGCCTGGGGAGCGTCAAGCGTTGCCGCCGGGCTTGGCCTCAGGATCGGGTCGTCAGGCCATCCAATACGTCAGCGTGTAATCGTGCCTCCCGGCTTCGCGCCGGATCTGCAACTGCCCCTTGATCCCCGCCAGCTCGCCGGTTCCGGAGCCGGGCACGATGCCGATCCGCAGGAACTCGCTGCCCGCATCCATCTCGCCGAGATGGGCCAGCGCGAATCCGCCGGATCGGCCATCCAGGGTGCCTTCGAAGGACTCGATCGCCACGTAGCCGGCCTTGCCCTGTTGCGGCTGTCCGGCGCTCAGCATTTCCCCGAGCGAGCGGCCCGCCAGGCCGCCATGGTAGGTTTTCTCGATCGCGTGACGGCCGATGGCGGAGGCGCCGGGCGCAACGGCGACCGGTTCGGCGGGCGAGATCTTCACGTCGAATCCGCCGGTGGCGACGGACGAGGGCGAGTCGGAAGGAGCAAGATTCACGGGATGCCTCACAAGGGAATGCGATGGATCGCGGCCATCCGGGATCGCCGGATCGGAAGCGAGCCAGGCCTGATGATCGACGAAAAGGCCTGCCCGGTATTGCCGTCTTGAACGCCGGGCAAGACCGCCTATGCTGTCTGGGGCGGCTTACGGAATCCGAATCATGGGGCGAGCGACGAAGACAATGATCGCGACCGTATTGGTCATTTGTGTGATGTGCATCGTCGTCGGCATCCGCGATTTCAGATGGCTGGGCGTCGATCTCTCGTTTGCCGGCGATCCGATCCTGCCTCATTGGAGAAGCTTCGCGAGCGGGAAGCGATGAACGATCGGACGTTGATGCGCATCTGAGTTGCCTACGCCTCGTCTCGCCAGCCCCTCAAAACCCCACCTCCCGCTGCAACACCGCCGCCACGAACCGAACCCCGTTCCCCGCCAGGCTCTCGCGCCCCGCGCCGAGCTGCACCGTCCCCGGCACCTCCCGCCCGATCCCCGGATCGCCGTCGCAAGCGGCGAAGCGAACCTGCCAGGTCGCCTGCAGCGGCACGATCTGGCGCGTCTTCATATCCTGCTCGGCCGGAATCGGTCCGCCATAGACGCTCGCCACGGTCGGCTCGTCGAGCGTGGCGACATTGACCTTGTCGATCGCGTCGATCCGGCAGCGCCGCGCCGCGAGCTCCGGCAGGTTCGCCACGAAGCTGGCCGACTGCCCGGCCTTGAGCCGCGCGATATCGTTCTCGCCGACATAGGCATCGCCCTTCACGCCGCCCGGCGCGACCAGGTCGTAGAGCCGCTCGCCGCGCGGCAGCCAGGTGCCGGGCGCCTGCGCGTCGTCGTTGGCCTGCACGGTGCCGTCGAAGGGCGCGCGAATCGTCAGTTGCGCGATCTCGGCGCGCAGCCCGTCCACGGTCTGGCGCGAGGCATCCCAGCGTCGCGCCAGTGCCGTGCCTTGCTTCTGCAGGCGATCGTCGAAGGACTGCTGGTCGACCTCCCAATGCAGTTGCGTCTCATCGGCGGCCGCGGCGGCCAGCTTCGCCTCCAGGTCCGGCGAGACCAGCACCGCCAGCGTGTCGCCCGCGCGCACGCGCTGGCCATCGCGCGCCGGCGGCGGCGTCTCGGCCAGGTAACCGGCCGCGACGGTGTACAGCCCCTGCGCGCGCTGCGGGCCGAGCACGGCCGGCGCGCTCACGCCGGCATGCCAGGGCAGCACCAGGAAGGCCAGCAGCGCGCCGCCGAGCAGCGCGCTGCGCCGGGTCTCGCGGCGCCAGTGCAACTCGTCGCGGCGCTGCCAGCAGACCTGCGCCTCGCGCCAGACCGGTCGCGCGATGAACCAGCCGAACTCCACGCAGAACAGCAGCATGCCCAGCAGCTTGAAGAAGGCGTGATAGACGATCAGCGCGATCGACATGAACACCACCACGCGATAGAGCCAGGTGGCGAACGAGAACGCGATCAGGAAGCGCCGCCGCTGCGTGCTGCAGGGCTCGGGCTGCGGGTCGCCCAGGCCGAACAGCCATTCGCGCAGCCACCAGCGGCCCAGCGCGAAGGCGCGGTCGTGCAGGTTCGGCATGTCCAGCCAGTCCGACAGCAGGAAGTAGCCGTCGAAGCGCATGAAGGGGCTGGCGTTGATGCCGAGCGTGGCCACCCAGGTGGTGGTGGCCAGCAGGAACGCGCCGGCGCGCAGCGGGCCGTCGGGCAGCACGGTCCAGGCCAGGGTGGCGAAGGCGGCCAGCGCGATCTCGCTGAGCATGCCGGCCGCGCCGATGCGCAGCCGGTCGCGTCGCGCCGGCACCTTCCAGGCCTCGGTGGTATCGGTATAGAGCACCGGCACCATCACCAGCAGGGCCACGCCCATGGTCGGCACGCGGCAGCCGTGGCGCTGGGCCGTGTAGGCATGACCGAACTCGTGCAGCACCTTGGCGAAACCCAGCGCGATGCCCACCCCCACCAGGCCGCGCCAGTCGGCATAACCGTGGAAGGTGTGCAGGAATTCGTCCCAGCGCCTCGAGACCAGGAACAGCCCGAGCAGCGCCACGCCGGCCACCAGGTACCAGAACGCCGGGCGGAACGCGAAGGCGACATGGCGGGCGGTGGCGCGCAGGAAGGGCATCGGGTGCCACAGCGGGATCCGCACCATCAGGTAGTGCTTGAGCAGCCACATGCCGCGCGAGGTATGGTGCGCGGCTTCGTGCTGCTCCAGCCGCGCGGTGTCGGCGGCCGAGTTCGAGACCAGCAGGTTCTGGTGGCGCAGCAGGCGCAGCAGCGCGTCCAGGTCGTCGAGCGTCACCGTCAGCGTGGTATCGCGGTTGACGGCCTCGACCATCGCGCGCGGATCGTCGAGCGGCCAGCGCGACAGCAGCTCGAAGGCGGGCCAGCCGAGCTGGAAGAAGCGGTTCGCGGCGGGATCGTGCAGCATCCAGGTGGGCGCGCCCTCGGGCGTCGCGGCGCCGGGCGAGAGCGTCAGTTCCTGGCGCAGTTGCGGAAGTCGTGGCATGGAGCGCGGGCGCCGGCAATCACCAGCCGAGCCACTGGCGTGCCAGTGTCAGCGGACGGCGCAATACGTAGTAGATCGACGGCACCCAGCCGCCGCGAATCCGCGCGGTGCCCATCGCGCCGAGCGGCGCGCGGGCCTCGCCGGCATCGAGCGTGGCGCGCACGCGATAGGCCAGCACGCCCTCGGGCGTGGGCTCGGCGCGCCAGGCCACCGAGTCGATGCGCGCATCGTAGCTCGACAGCGGTGAACTCTTCGGATAGAGCGTGAGCGACATGCCGGGCTTGACGTCGATGTTGTCGGCCACCGGCAGCCAGGCGGTCACCTCCACGTGGGCCGGGTCGGCCAGCACCAGGATCTTCTCGCCGACGGCCACCGCCTTGCCGGTCCACTCGTTCGGATCGCTGAAGATCGCCACGCCGGCGCGCTGCGCGTTGACGCTCACGCGCGCGAGCTGGCGCGCCGTGTAGTCGAGCTCGACGCGGCTCTGGTCGAGCTTGCCCTGGCGCTCGGCCATGTCCAGCCGGGTCTTGTCGTCGGTGACGGCGAGCTGGGCGGTCTGCCGGTATTCCTCCTGGGCGGTGTCGTAGTCCTTGCGGGCCAGCGCGTAGCGCGACTGCAGCGTGGTGGCGTCCAGGCCGAGCAGGGGCGTGCCGCGCTGCACCGGCTGGTTCGGCTGCACGTAGAGGCGGTCGATCACGCCGTCGAGCGGCGCGCGCACCACGAACGGGTCCTTCGGCGTGACCTCGGCCGGGGCCAGCACGGTCAGCCGCACGGGGATCAGGCACAGCACCGCCAGGCCGATCAGCACGCGGCGCTGCTGGCGGCCGGGCCGCAGCAGGGCGCGCGCGCGTTCCTGCCACGAGGCGCGCGGCGCGAAGGATTCGAAGGCATGCGCCCAGACCTGGCCGAGTTCGGTCAGCAGGGCCGAGTCGGTGGCGCTCCAGGCTTCCTCGCGGGCGAACACCACGCCGCCCACCGCGTGCCCGCCGCGATCGGTCAGCGGCAGCCAGGCGCCGTGCGCCGGCCACCAGGCACTCCATTCCTCGGCCGCGTGCGGCGCGCCGGCCTGCAGGTCGGCGGCCGTGAAGGTCCGCACCTGCGGCCTGGCCGGCAG
>NZ_VWWK01000215.1:0-10153 GCF_011753035.1 Burkholderia sp. Ax-1720
GGCCGGCGCCGCCGCGGTTCCGCCGCCGAGCGCGCCGATCACCACGCCGACGGTGCCGATCGACCGGCGCCCGCCGCTCAATGCGGCAGCGCGCGGCACGCCCTTCCATGCGCCGACGGTGAGCTCGAACGTCACCATCAACGTCTACCCGACGCCGGGCATGGACGAGAGGGCCGTCGCCAACCTGATCAAGGCCGCCCTCGACAAGCAGGCGGCCCAGGATCGCCAGCGCGCCACCGCCGCACTGACCGACTAACCCGGAGCCTCCTCATGCTGATGTCCCTCGACCAGTTCGTGTTCAGCCTCACCTCGGCGCCGTTCCAGCAGCTCGGGCGCGCGCGCGGCTGGAAGCACGCCTCGAAAACCCGGGTCGGCCGGCGCGACGCGCGCCAGTACGTCGGCCCCGGCGACGACACCATCACGCTCGACGGCGTGGTCGCGCCCGAGACGATCGGCTCGATCGCCTCGATCGACGAACTCGCCGCGATGGCCGACCACGGCGACGCCTACGTGCTGGTGGACGGCAGCGGCAACGTCTATGGCGCCTACCTGATCACCGCGCTCAACGAGACGCAGACCTATCACACGCCCGAGGGCGTGGCGCGCCATATCGCCTTCACGCTGACGCTCACGCGCGTGGACGACGCGGAGCTGCGCATGACCGACGACAACCCCGATCCCGCCGGCACCAGCGCCGGCTCGACGACCGGCACCCCCACCTCGCAAACCGGGGCCGCCTGATGCCGAGCAATTCGAACCAACGCACCCCGGCCGAGCGGCGCCGCATCGCGCGCGTCGAATCGCAGCCCGACTACCGGATCACGCTCGACGGCCGCGATATCTCGATGCTGTTCGCGCCGCGCCTGGAATCGCTGACGATCACCGAGAACCGCGCCGACCAGGCCGACACGGTGGACATCACGCTCGACGACACGCGCGGCGACCTGGCGCTGCCCACGCTCGGCGCCGAGCTGAAGGTGGCGATCGGCTGGAGCGGCGAGCCGCTGGTCGACAAGGGCACCTACATCGTCAACACGGTGAGCTGGTCGGGCACGCCGGACACGCTGTCGGTCAGCGCGCATTCGGCCGCGATGAGCGAAGGCATGCAGCAGCGCCGCGAGCGCAGCTGGCACCAGCAGACCATCGGCGCGATCGTGCAGGCGATCGCCGCGCGCTACGCGCTGCAGCCGGTGGTGGGCGCGGCGCTGGCCGCCATCCAGATCGCCCATGTCGACCAGACCCACGAATCCGACATGTCCTTCCTGACGCGCCTGGCCAAGCGCTACGACGCGGTGATGAACGTCAAGGACAAGCGGCTGCTGTTCATGCCGATCGACACCGGCAAGAGCGCGAGCGGCAAGCCGCTGGCGGTGCTCGCGCTGACCCGCGCCGACGGCGACCATCACCAGTACCGCTCGGCCGATCGCGACAAGTACGACGCGGTGCGCGCCAACTACCACTCGAACGGCAAGGGGCGGCGCCTGTCGGTGACGGTGAAGGGCGAGACCAGCAAGAACGTCAAGGTGCTGACCGACGACTACGCCTCGCAGGAGGAGGCGATGGCCGCGGCCCAGGCCGAGTACAAGCGCATGCAGCGCGGCAAGCAGACGCTCGCCTATTCGCTCGCGCGCGGCCGGCCCGAGGTGTTTCCGGAAACGCCGGTCAGCTTCAGCGGGCTCAAGCCCGAGATCGATGCGATCGAATGGCTGATCAAGAGCGCGCGGCACACGCTCGACAACAATGGCCTGCAGACCGAGCTCGAGCTGGAGACGCGCGAGGACGCCCAGGCGGACAAGAAGAACGCCGGCAAGACGGCGGCACCGGGCGCCACGTCGTGAGCCCGGCGAGCGGTGACGGCACGTGGCTCGAGCGCGGCGCGGGAAACCGGCTGCGAGCGGAGATCAGGTCATCAGGAGAAGTCGGGCCGAAGAACTCGACCCGGGCGGCGGAGGTGCCGATGAAGATGCCGGCGCTGGTGCGGATCCAGCAGCCGGCGATATGCCGGGAACGGCGCGCGGCGCTAGCGCGGTGCCGCGGCCGCGCCGCCCGGCCCTTCGTCGTCGCGAACCAGCATGGCGCGCACCTGGCCGAGCGTCGTCATCGCGGCCAGCGCCGCCTCCAGCACCACGCCCACCGAATCGATCGCGGTATCGATCGCCGCGGCCGCCTCGGCCCGCTCGTCCGCGTCGAGATGCGCGGCGGTGTGCAGGCTCGGCGCGACGAGCAGATGCGCGGCCGGATTGACTGGCCGCTCGGCCAGCGGCGCGACACCGGTCATGCGTTCGAAGGGCTTCGTGTTGCTGTGCATTTGTTCTGGTCTCCCACGGACACGTTCGACAACAGCGCCGCACGGCAGCGGATCGCCTCGGAATGGCAGCGCGTGTCAGCAAGATAATACTGTATATCCATACAGTATCAAGCTGTCGAATCTCTCAGCGCAGGCTGACGATTGCCTCGCGGAGGTCCGCAATGGCACGCCCGGCGCGCCATTCGGTACTCGGTACTCACTTCCGGGTCTTGCCGGCGCGCTCGGCCTTGAGCCGCTCGACCTCGGCCATGGCCCGCTCGACGTTCTCGGCCATGCGCTGGTCGAGCGCGGCGCGGCGATTTTCGGCGAGCCGTTTGACGCGCGGCGTGCTCGCGCCCTCGCCGCCTGCGGTCATCGAGCCGGTGTTGATGCAGGTGGCGATGAAGCCCTGCACGGCGGCCTTGCCCGCCTCGTTGAGCTGGCGGTAGCCGTCGACCAGGTCGCCCTCGTCGGCCGGCAGCACCGCCGGGCTGACCTCGCCGGTCAGCACGTACCAGATGTCGACGCCCACCTCGCGCAGCGCCAGCAGATAACGCGCGTCGGGCGCGCTGACGTCGGCCTCGTAGTTGAGCTGCGTCTTGTGCTTGAGGCCTCCCAGCGCGGCAAATTCTGGCTGACTCAAGCCCAGGCGCATCCGCTCGCCGCGCAGCCGTTTCCCCACACTGTCCATTAAATTTCCATTCAAGTTGTTGACGTCCATAAAAATGGATGACACACTGAGCTTACATTAACGCAAGACTAAGCGAGCCAGTATACCGACCGTGAAGACCGCCAAAGGACCCCGCCGCTCCCCGCGTTTTGCCCTGTCGAGCAAGCCGCTCTACGTGCATCTGTCCGAGCTCGAGCGCGGCGAACTCGAGCGCGCCGCGCAGGCGCAGAACCGCTCGCTGTCGAGCACCGCGCGCAGCCTGCTGATCGGCGCGATGCGCGCGGCGCGCCTGGCCGCCGGCAAGCCCGAGGGATGAGCGCGACGCCCGCCCGCGCCCCGCAGCACCCCAACCCCATACCAAGTCGAAACCCGTAGCGAACGGCCGGCCGCGGCCCCGCTCACCGCCTCGTCCGGAGGACCTCCATCATGCGCATCCTGAATCGCTGCCCGCATTGCCGGACGCGCGCCACCGCGCGCACCAGCCGCGAAATGTCGCCGACCTTTCGCGAAGTCACCTACCAGTGCAACAACGTCGAATGCGGGCACACCTATGTCGTGAACATGGAGTTCGCGCGCACCCTCTCGCCCTCGGCCATGCCCGATCCGACGCTGCAACTGCCGGTCTCGCCGCACGTGCGTGAACGCGGCGAGCAGCAGCTCGACCTGCCCGTCTAAACCCGCCCTTCCGCGTTTCGTCGTCCCCTCGCATCGCGCCCGCGTGGCGTGAGGGGATCCGTTTGCCCGAAAAAAGAGAAAAGCATGACGCACCCTGTTCCAGGGTCGATCGCCCCGGCGCTCGACCCGGGCACCCTGCTGCCCGAAATCGGCGCGCGGCGCGGCCTGGTGGCCGCCTGTGGCGCCTGCTGTTCGCTGGTGGCGCCGCTGCCGGCCGACGTTTCGACCTGTGATTCGTTCTGTTGCTCGTCTTGCTGCTCGTCTTGCGGCTCGTCTTGCGGCTCGTCCTGCTGCTCGTCCTGTGGCTCGACCTGTGGCTCGTCCCGTGGCTCGACCTGTGGCTCGACCTGCTGCTCGTCCTGCCATTCGGCAAGCGACTCGTCCTGCCGATCGCCCGGCGCCTCGTCCTGCCTCGCACCGCGCCAGGCCGCGCTGCGCGCGAGCTGGGAACACCTGCGCCTGATCGGCGACTTCGAGGCGGCGATGCGCCACCGCGCGTTGCGCCATGCCGTCGAGGCCGCGGCCCGCCTGATGCGCGAACGCGCCCTGCATCTGCCGCTGACCCTGCCGTGCCGCCCGCCCCGCTCCTTGCCCGCCTTGCCCTTGTCCCGCTCCACCACGGAGGCCCGCCGATGAATTCCCACCCGATCGCCCCGCACGACGCGGTGCTGCACGCCGCGATCGCCGCGGCGGCCGCGGCCACCCCGGCCGGCACCTCCCGGCAGTTCCTCGCCGCGCTCGCGGCACGGCTCGCGCTCGGCTTCCCCGCCTCGGCCGAGGCGCTGCGCGCGCTCGACTGCACGAGCGACCCGCAATCCACGGAGCCCCGCCCCTGACCATGGCCTCGATCGACGAACTGAAGCAGCGCATCGACCTGCACGAGCTGGCCGAGCGCCTGGGCCTGAAGCGCGGCCGCGGCGGCGAACGCGCGCTCTATCACTCGCCGCATCACGAGGACCGCAGCCCCTCGCTGTCGATCTACGTGGACCACCCGAAGCACGGCACCGGCTGGCGCGACCACAGCGCCGACGCCGGCGGCTCCTGCGTGGACCTGGTGATGCACGCGCGCGGCGGCAGCCTGGCAGACGCGCTGCGCTACCTGCACGACAGCTACGGGATCGCCGCCACGCGCCCCGCGACGGCCGAGCGGCGCCCCAAGTCGACCCTCGACTACATCGCCGAGCGCTGCCTGGCCGCGCGCGAAGGCGTGCGCGACTACCTGCTCGGCCGCGCCATCACGTCCGAGGCAATCGACGCCGCGTTCGCCGCGCGCACGCTCGGCTTCAACGACTGGAGCAGCGCCCGGCTCGCCGCCGGCGAAGTGGGCCACGGCGGGCCGGCGGCCGCCTTCATCGTGCGCGGGCCGCGCGATGGCCAGGTGGCGGGGGTCGACATGCGCTACCTGGACCCCGCCCTGAACGGCGCGGTGAAGACCCAGACCCAGGGCGAGAAAGCCGGCCACGGCTGGACCGCCGACGCGCGGCGCCTGGAGCGCGCGCGGCGCGTGGTCCTGGTCGAAAGCGCGATCAACGCGCTGTCGATCGACAGTTGCGCGATGCCCGGCACGGCGGCCTTCGCGCTGCGCGGGCTGGGCAACGTCGGCCAGCTCGACTTCAGCTTCCTGCGCGGCAAGCAGGTGCTGATCTGCCTGGACAACGACGCGCCCTTCGCCGATGGCCATCCGCGCGCCGGCCATCGTCCCGGCCCGGAAGCGGCCTGGGCGCTCTACGAGACGCTCACCGGCCTGAACATCGGCGCGATGCTGGTCAACCAGGCCGGCTGGTTGCGCGAGGCGGCCCAGGGCGCCGGCGAGCCGATCAACGACGTCAACGACTACCTGCGCGAGCGCGGCGCGGCCGAGCTCGCGCGCGCGCTCGAGCAGACCGAGCCCTGGCTGATCGCGGGCCTGCCCGGCGACGCCACGCGGCGCGGCCGCCCACGCATCTTCCTGCCCTCGCACGACTTCGCGCAGTACTGGCGCTTTCGCGTGCGCGCCGACTTCACCAGCCATATCAGCAAGATGGAGCGCAACGAGGAAAGCGGCGCCGAGACGCCGGTGCTGGCCGATCTCTGCGGCTTCCGGATCGCCGGCATCAGCCGCGTCTCGGTGGCCAGCGCCACCGCCACCATGACCGGCGACGAGGACCAGGCGCCCACCGTCTACTTCGCGGTCTCGGTGCAGGCGCCGCGCCACGGCGCGCAACTGATCCGCCGCGTGATGCTCGACGACCAGTTGCACAACGTCGACCAGTGGAACAAGTTCGGCCCGATCTGGGCGCCGGCGCCGTTCAAGCGCATGGTGAACATCCTCGAGCGCGGCGCCGACCTGGGCGCGCGCCAGGCCGCGAACTTCGTGGGCCTGGCCTGGCGCGACGGCCGGCTGATCGTCAACGAAGGCCCCGACTGCTATTTCACCGAGGCCGACAAGCAGTGCCCGTATCACAACCTCAGCTTCCCCAGCGGCCCGGTGGCCGACGCGCGGCGCGTGATCGCCGCCTACCAGCAGACCTTCCGCCAGAACGCCGCGACCGTGCCGCTGGTGTGGGCGCTCGGCGGCCACCTGAAGGCCCTGCTCGGCTTCTGGCCGCACCTGACGGTGCAGGCCAACAAGGGCGCCGGCAAGTCGACGCTGATCAAGCGGCTCGAGCGCACGCTGGCCTTCACGATGTTCTCGGGCCAGTCGCTGCAGACCGAATTCCGCCTGCTCACCAGCATCAGCCACACCAGCCACCCGATCGGCTGGGAGGAGCTGTCGGCGCGCCGCCAGGACGTGATCGACAAGGCCGTCGGCCTGCTGCAGGAAAACTACCAGTACACCGTCACGCGGCGCGGCAGCGACATGACCGAGTACCTGCTGTGCGCGCCGGTGATGCTGGCCGGCGAGGACGTGCCGGTGCGCAGCTTGCTCGGCAAGCTGGTGCGCACCACCCTGACCGGCAAGCGCGGCCCGCTGCTGCCCGACGAGCTGCCGCGCTTCCCGGTGCGCCAGTGGCTCGAGTTCCTGGCCGGGCTGAACCGGCGCGCCGTGCTCGAGCATTACGCGACGCTGCGCGACAAGGCGCTGGCCAACTGCCGCGCCAGCGGCGAGGACGACGGCGCGCGGCGCATGGCCGGCAACTACGCGGCGCTCGCGCTGGCCTGGCGCTATCTGTGCGAGTTCGCCGGCATGGATCCGGCCGAGGGCGAGTTCGCGCGCGACCTGCTCACCGAGATGAACGGCCACGTGGCCGAGACCAGCGCCGATCGTGAGCCCTGGGTCTGGATCATGGAGACGGTGCTCTCGGAGATCGACGGCGGCAACTACCAGCATCCCTTCACCTTCGACACCATCGACGGCGAGTTCTGCCTGCTGCTGCGCACCGGCCACGTGATGGACCACCTCGCCCACACCAGCGCGCTGCGCGAGAAGTGGAACGCGCTGCCGGTGAAGTCGGATCGCATCTTCAAGGCGCAGCTCAAGCAGGCGGGCGTGGTGGTGGGCGAGAAGGAGGTCGAGCGGCGCATCTACACGCGGCGCGTGCCCTACCTGACGCCGGTCTCGCTCGAGCGGCTGGCCGGCTTCGGGCTGCACGTGTCGATCCGCGAGGATCTCGCCTCCGACGCGCTGGCCAGGAGCCCGGCATGAAGGCGCCGATCACGATGGCGCCCGGCCGCCGCATCGACTCGCCCCCCGCGCCCCCCGCCGATCGATCCGGCCGGGCGCGAGCGCGGGCCCGGAAGCGAGGGGGCCTGCCCGCCTCGATCGCCTCGATCGCCTCGCCGGGGTACCCGGGCAGCGTGCAGGACTCGTGGCTGGCGCGGGCATTGGCGCCCAAGTGCTTGATTCGCAAGACATCGACTGCCGCGACAGCGCCCCGCCGCGCCATCAGTCCCGCTGTTTTCACCACCAGTCGGCCAAACCAGACGCGGCGCCCCTGCTTTTCTCTCTCTCTTCAAATCATTGAAGGAAAAGGAAAAGAAAGGGGCGGGGAAGGCCAGCACGAAGCCACGCAGCGCGCCACGAGTCGCGGCTGTTCCGCCATCGGTGACAAACGCCGCCGGGATGACGCGCCATCAGTCGCCACTGCCCGCCAGCCATCGCCGATGGCCAGCCATGGCGCCCAAAACCCTTGCCGATCAAGGACTTGCCGATGAATTCCACGAATCCCGCGAGTCCATGGCTTGCGCTGCCGGTGCCCGCGCCGCGCGAGGCCGGGATCGAGCCGCCGGCGACGCTGGCCACCCTCGACCTGGCCGGCGCGGCCGCGATGCTAGGCGCGCATCCGGAAACCATCCGGCTCAAGGCCCGCGCCGGCCAACTGCCGGGCCGCAAGGTCGGCAAGCGCTGGATCTTCTCGACCCTGGCCCTGCAGCGCTACCTCGCGGGCGAATGGCTGCCGCGCGAAACGCCGGTCGCCCCCGTCAACGTCACCGTCACTTCGGAACCCCTCGCCCCATGTCGCTCTACAAACGAAAAACCAGCCCGAACTGGCAATACAAGCTCTACCCCCCAGGCGGCGGAACGCCGCTACAGGGAAGCACTGGCACCCGCGACAAGGAGCAGGCGCAGGAATTCCACGACCGGCTGAAGGTGCAGCTGTGGAACCAGGCGCGGCTGGGCGTGAAGCCGCGCCACAGCTGGAACGAGGCGGTGATCCGCTACGTCACCGAGCGCGAGGGCCTGCCCAGCCTGGAAACCTCGAAGACGCACCTGCGCTGGCTCGACCGGCATCTCGCGGGCCTGGCGCTGGACCGGATCGACCGCGAACGCATCGACGCGATCGCGCTGGCCAAGCGCCAGGAACCGCTCACGGTGCGCACCCGCGAGGGCGTGGTGACCACCGGGCGCGGCGCCAGCGCGGCCACCGTGCGGCGCGTGATCGGCGTGCTGAAGGCGGTGCTGAACGCGGCCGTCGAATGGGAATGGCTGGATCGCGCGCCGGTCACGCGGCGCACCCGGCTGCCCGAGAAGCGCATCCGCTGGCTCACGCCGGCCCAGGCCGAGCGGCTGCTGGCCGAGCTGCCCACGCACCTGGCCGAGATGGCGCGCTTCAGCCTCGAGACCGGCCTGCGCCGCTCCAACGTGACCGGCCTGCAGTGGTCGCAGATCGACCTGGTGCGCCGCGTGACCTGGATTCATCCCGACCAGGCGAAGGCGAGGAAGGCAATCACGGTGCCGCTGTCGGACGTCGCGCTGGCGGTGCTGCAGCGCCAGCAGGGCGCGCCGCGCGCACCGGGCTGCCGCGACAGCGTGTTCGTCTACCGCGGCCGGCCGGTCCACCAGACCTCGACGCTGGCCTGGCACAAGGCGCTCGAGCGCGCCGGCATCGCCGACTTCCGCTGGCACGACCTGCGCCATACCTGGGCCAGTTGGCATGTGCAACGCGGCACGCCGCTGCAGGTGCTCAAGGAACTGGGCGGCTGGGAAACGCTGGAGATGGTGCAGCGTTATGCGCACCTGTCGGCGGATCACCTGGCGCAATGGGTCAGGCCGCTGACGGCCGATACCACGCCGCTGCCGGTCCGTCGCCTCGACGCCGGGGACGAAGAAAACGGGGACTGAACCAGGTGGGCCGCACGAACGGAAACCGGCGCGGCTGCAATCCAGCTGCACACGAGATCGACGAAAACGGGGAGAAACCGCTGAGAGCCTTACGGCGATTGGCGCGCCCGGCTGGGATCGAACCAGCAACCCCTGCCTTCGGAGGGCAGTACTCTATCCATTGAGCTACGGGCGCTTCGGGAAACCGTGTCACGACCCTCGAAAACCCGGGCGGGACGGCGGCAAGAGCGAGAGCATACCTTGTTTCCATGACAGCGTCCACCGCCCGCGGCGGCCCCGCCGCCTTGCGGGTAAACGCCCGCCGCGCGGAGCCCTTCCGCTCGAAAAAGAGGCGTCTATAATCATCGGTGCTTCCGCCTACAGACATTCTGCCGCAGCCGAACCCGAGCAAAATTCCTACTCACGGAGACGAGGCCAGCATGAGTGAAGCGCCCCACCACGAAGCGCCCATCAAGACGCCCGGGCAACTGATCGCCGTGATTGTCGCGTCGTTCGCGATCCCGATCGTCATCATCATCCTGTTCGCCACCTACGCCAACCACGTGTTCCGCACCGGCGCCGGCACCGACAGCCTGTCGGATGCGGCGGTGGCCGCGCGCATCGCGCCGCTCGCGCAGGTCGACGTCAAGGATGCCAACGCGCCGCGCAGCTACAAGAGCGGCGAGGAAATCTACAAGGCGGTGTGCGTGACCTGCCACGCCAGCGGCGCGGCCGGCGCACCCAAGTTCGGCAATGCCGGCGACTGGGCGCCGCGCATCGCGCAGGGCTACGACACGCTGCTGCACGTGGCGCTGACCGGCCAGGGCGCGATGCCCGCGCGCGGCGGCACCAGCCCCGACGACGTCAGCGATTTCGAAATAGCGCGCGCCGTCGTGTACATGGCGAACAACAGCGGCGCGAAGTTCGCGGATCCGGTGCAGCCGGCGGCCGGCGCCGCGGCAGGAGCATCCGGCGCGGCGGCCGCCGGCGGCGCCTCGGG
>NZ_VWWK01000216.1:0-10061 GCF_011753035.1 Burkholderia sp. Ax-1720
TGCCCAGGAAGCGCTGGCCGCCGCGCTCGAGGCCGACCGGATCGCGATCGAGCGTGTCGAGCCGAGCGTCGACGACGGCCGCTTCGCGGCCAAGCGCGTGGTGGGCGAGGCGATGCGCGTGAGCGCCACGCTGATCGTCGACGGCCACGCCCGGCTCGGTGCCGCGGTGGCGTTCCGCGCGGCCGACGAGGCCGACTGGCGCGAAGTGCCGCTGGCCCCGCTCGGCAACGACCGCTGGCAGGCCAGCATCCCGCTCGACCGGATCGGCCGTCACCAGTTCCGGGTGCTGGCCTGGCGCGACGACTGGGGCTCGCTGGTCGACGACATCGGCAAGAAGCACGCGGCCGGCCAGGAGATCGCGCTGGAGCTGCAGGAAGCGCGCGCGCTGCTGGCTGCGGCGCTGAAGGCGAACCCGCGCCAGGCCGAGGACCCGCGCCGCGACACGCGCGCCGCCCAGGCGCTGGCCAAGGCCTTCGACGGCAGCGACGCGGGCGGCCAGCTCGCCCTGCTGCTCGCGCCCGATTCGGCCGCCGCCTATGCCGCGCTGTACCGGCGCAGCGCGCTCACGCGCGACAGCCGCGTCCATCTCGTCGAGGTCGAGCGCCGCGCCGCGCGCTTCGGCAGCTGGTACGAGATGTTCCCGCGCTCGGCCGCCGACGACGTGCAGCGCCACGGCACCTTCGAGGACGTGGCGCGCCACCTGCCGCGCATCCGCGAGATGGGCTTCGACGTGCTGTATTTCCCGCCGATCCACCCGATCGGCCTGACCGCGCGCAAGGGGCGCAACAACAGCCTGCGCGCGGGCCCCGAGGACGTCGGCAGCCCCTACGCGATCGGCTCGCCGATCGGCGGCCATACCGAGCTGCATCCGAGCCTGGGCACGCTCGGCGCGTTCCGCTCGCTGGTCGCGGCGGCGCACGCGCACGGCATCGAGATCGCGCTCGACTTCGCGATCCAGTGCTCGCCCGACCATCCCTGGCTGGCGCGCCATCCGGGCTGGTTCGCCTGGCGCCCCGACGGCTCGCTGCGCTTCGCCGAGAACCCGCCCAAGCGCTACCAGGACATCGTCAACCCGGACTTCTACGCGAGCGACGCGATGCCCGAGCTGTGGGTCGCGCTGCGCGACGTGATCCTGCACTGGGTGGACGCCGGCGTGAAGATCTTCCGCGTCGACAACCCGCATACCAAGCCGCTGCCGTTCTGGGCCTGGCTGATCGAGGACGTGCGCGCGCGCCATCCCGACGTGGTGTTCCTCTCCGAAGCCTTCACGCGGCCGGCGATGATGTACCGGCTCGCCAAGCTCGGCTTCTCGCAGTCGTACACCTACTTCACCTGGCGCGAGAACAAGCACGAGCTGCGCGAATACCTGCTGGAGCTGGCCGACGGCCCGGCGCGCGAATTCTTCCGCCCGAACTTCTTCGTCAACACGCCCGACATCAACCCGCGCTACCTGCATCACGCGCCGCGCGCGCAGTTCGTGATCCGCGCCGCGCTGGCCGCGCTGCTCTCCGGGCTGTGGGGCATGTACAGCGGTTTCGAGCTGGGCGAATCGGCGCCCTTGACCGACGACGGCGAGGAATACCGCGACGCCGAGAAATACGAGCTGCGCGCGCGCGACTGGCACCGCCCCGGCAACCTGGCCGCCGAGATTGCCCTGCTCAACCGCCTGCGGCGCGGCAACCCCGCCCTGCAGACCCATCTCGGGATCCGCTTCCTCGACGCGCCCAACGATTCGGTGCTGGTGTTCCGCAAGGCCACGCCCGGCTTCGACAACGTGATCGTGGCCGCGATCAGCCTCGATCCCTGGGCGCCGCAGTCGACCGACTTCATGCTCGACGCGGCGCTCTACGAAGGCTGGGGCGTGCCCGAGGGCGCCGCGCTGCGCAGCGTGGAACTCGCCAACGGCCATCGGCACCATTGGCACGGCACCCGCCAATACGTGAACCTCGACCCGCATGCGCTGCCGTTCGCGCTCTGGCGCATCGCGCCCGAGGCGCCCCGGCGCGCCGCCTCGACGCCGCAGCCCGGCGAAGGAAACCAGCGATGATCCGCGAAGAACCGCACGATTCGTCACAACCCGGGCCGCAACACGCGCCGTTCCAGCGCGGGGCCGGCAATGCCCGGCGCGGCGCGCGCCGCAACGGGGCGCGCTTTTCCGAACGCGGCACCCTGGCCGGCGATCCGCTCTGGTACAAGGACGCGATCATCTACCAGTTGCACGTGAAGTCCTTCTTCGACTCCAACGGCGACGGCATCGGTGACTTCCCCGGCCTGATCTCCAAGCTCGACTACATCGCCTCGCTGGGCGTGGACGCGCTGTGGCTGCTGCCCTTCTATCCCTCGCCGCGCCGCGACGACGGCTACGACATCGCCGACTACCGCAACGTCCATCCCGACTACGGCACGCTGGCCGACGTGCGCCGCTTCATCCGCGAGGCGCACGCGCGCGGCATCCGCGTGATCACCGAGCTGGTGATCAACCACACCTCGGACCAGCATCCCTGGTTCCAGCGCGCGCGCCGCGCCAAGCGCGGCTCGGTGCATCGCGACTACTACATGTGGTCCGACACCGACACCAAGTTCGCCGGCACGCGCATCATCTTCGTCGACAGCGAGCCGTCCAACTGGACCCACGACCCGATCGCCGGCCAGTACTACTGGCACCGCTTCTACTCGCACCAGCCCGACCTCAACTTCGACAACCCGGCGGTGGTGCGCGAGGTGCTGCAGATCATGCGCTTCTGGCTCGACCTCGGCATCGACGGGCTGCGCCTGGACGCGGTGCCCTACCTGGTGGCGCGCGAGGGCACCAGCAACGAGAACCTGCCCGAGACGCACGCGGTGCTCAAGCGGATCCGCGCCGCGATCGACGCCGAGTACCCCAACCGCATGCTGCTGGCCGAGGCGAACCAGTGGCCCGAGGACGTGCAGGAGTATTTCGGCCGCGAGGACGAATGCCACATGGCCTTTCACTTCCCGCTGATGCCGCGCATCTACATGTCGATCGCCAGCGAGGACCGCTTCCCGATCATCGACATCATGCGGCAGACGCCGGAGCTCGCGCCCAGCAACCAGTGGGCGATCTTCCTGCGCAACCACGACGAGCTGACCCTGGAGATGGTCACCGACGCCGAGCGCGACATGCTCTGGCAGGCCTACGCGAGCGACCGCCGCGCGCGCCTGAACCTCGGCATCCGGCGGCGCCTGGCGCCGCTGATGGAGCGCGACCGGCGCCGCATCGAGCTGATCAACTCGCTGCTGCTGTCGATGCCGGGTACGCCGGTGGTCTACTACGGCGACGAGCTGGGCATGGGCGACAACATCCACCTCGGCGACCGCGACGGCGTGCGCACGCCGATGCAATGGTCGGCCGACCGCAACGGCGGCTTCTCGCGCGCCGATCCCGAGCAACTGGTGCTGCCGCCCGTGATGGGCGCGCTGTACGGCTTCGACGCGGTCAACGTCGAGGCCCAGTCGCGCGACCCGCATTCGCTGCTGAACTGGATGCGCCGGATCCTGGCCACGCGCCGCGCCACCCAGGTGTTCGGGCGCGGCACGCTGCGCTTCCTGCGCCCCGAGAACCGCAAGGTGCTGGCCTACCTGCGCGAGCTGCCCGACGCCACGCCCGTGCTGTGCGTGGCCAACCTGTCGCGCGCCTCGCAGGCGGTCGAGCTCGACCTCTCCGAATTCGCCGGCAGCGTGCCGGTGGAGATGACCTCCGATTCGCCGTTCCCGGCGATCGGCGAGCTGCCCTACCTGCTGACCTTCCCGCCCTATGGCTTCCTGTGGTTCTCGCTCTCGCCGACCGGCGCCGAGCCGGCCTGGCACCGCCCGCATGCCGAGCCGCTGCCCGAGTACACCACCCTGGTGATGCGGCGCGGCGATGCGCAGCCGGCCGCGCCGCTGGTCGCAACGCTGGAGGCCGAGGTGCTGCCGCAGTGGCTCGCGCGGCGCCGCTGGTTCGCCTCGAAGGACCGCTCGCTCGACGCGGCACGCTTCGACTGCGTGACGCCGATTCCCGGCGAGCCGTTCCAGTACGCCGAGGTGGTGGCCCGCTCCGACGGCCGCGAGGAACGCTACGTGGTGCCGCTGGCCGCCGCCTGGGGCGACGAGACCCCGCATCCGCTGTTCATGCGGCTGGCGCTGGCGCGCGTGCGGCGCGGCCCGACCGTCGGCTACCTGACCGACGCTTTCGCGCTGCCCGGCTTCGCGCACGGCGTGCTGGCCAAGCTGGCCGAACGCGCCAGCGTGCCGCTCACCGGCGGCGGCACCCTGGTGTTCTCGCCCGAGCCGACGCTGGACGAAACCATGCCGGCGCTGGGCCCCGCGCCCGAGATCCGCTGGCTCGCCGCCGAGCAGAGCAACAGCTCGCTGGTGATCGGCGAGACCCTGGTGCTCAAGCTGGTGCGGCGGGTGGCGGCCGGCATCCATCCCGAGGCCGAGATGAGCCGGCACCTGACGCGCGCCGGCTACGCCAACGCGCCGGCGCTGGTCGGCGAGGTGCTGCACGTGGGCGCCGACGGCACGCCGCACACGGTGGCGATCGTGCAGGCCTTCGTCGACAACCAGGGCGACGCCTGGGTCCGCTCGCTCGACTTCCTCAAGCGCGCGGTGGGCGACCTGGCGCTGTCGGCCGCGGCCACGCCCGATGCCCGGGAAGCCGACGGCGAGGCCGACGAGATCGACGTCTATGCCGAGTTCGCCGGCGCGATCGGCACGCGCCTGGGCGAGCTGCACGTGACGCTGGCCGCGCCCGCCGACGATCCGGCCTTCGCGCCCGAGCGCGCCACGCCCGCCCACGTGGCGCGCTGGACCCAGGACGCGATCGCGATGGTCGAGCGCGCGCTGGGCCTGCTCGCGCCGCGCCTGGACGATCTGGACGACGGCGTGCGCGAGGCCGCCGTGGCGCTGCTGGCCTCGCGCGAGGACCTGCTCGCGGCGCTCGGCGCGCTGCTGCCGAAGGATCTCGACGCGCTCTGCACGCGCATCCACGGCGACTTCCATCTCGGCCAGGTGCTCGACGTGCACGGCGACGCGATGCTGATCGACTTCGAGGGCGAGCCGGCCCGGGCGCTGGACGCGCGCCGCGCCAAATCGCATCCGCTGCGCGACGTGGCGGGCCTGCTGCGCTCGCTCTCGTATGCCAGCGCCGCCGCGCAGTTCTCGATCGAGAAGGCCCCCGCGCCCACCGCCGACCTCAAGCGCGCGCTGTTCGACCGCTTCGGGCAGGCCGCGGCCGACCGCTTCCTCGCCAACTACCGGCGCGCCGTCGAGCTCGCGCCCACGCCGTTCGCCGGGCCCGCCGACGCCGAGCGCCTGCTGATGCTGTTCCTGGTCGAGAAGGCCGCCTACGAACTGGCCTACGAGGCCGCCAACCGGCCCGACTGGCTGAGCGTGCCGGTGCTCGGGCTGGCCGCGCTGGGCGCGCAACTGCTGGGCCGCGACCGCGGCCCGGACCAGGACGACCTGTCTTCCGAATCCCATTCACCCGACGAGCTCCCGCCGGAGAACCCGCAATGAGCGACACGCTGTTCGACCTGTCCGATATCGACGCGCTGCTGGACGCGCGCCACCCGGACCCGTTCGCCTGCCTCGGCAAGCACCGCCTCGGCGAGCGCACCGTGGTGCGCGCCCTGCTGCCCGGCGCGCATCGCGTGCACGCGGTGGCGCGCGAGGGCGGCCGCGTGCTCGGCGAGCTGGCGCGCGTGGCGCCGGCCGGCTGCTTCGCCGGCACGCTCGAGGACGACGCCGATTACCGCCTCTCGATCGACTGGATGACCGTGACCCAGGAGGTCGAGGACATCTATGCCTTCGGCCCGCTGCTGGCCGAGGACCGCCTCGCGCGCCGGGCCGGGGGCGACCCGCTGGCCGGGCTCGACTGCCTCGGCGCGCGGCCGACGAGCGTGGACGGCGTGCCCGGCGTGCGCTTCGCGCTGTGGGCGCCGAGCGCCGCGCGGGTCTCGGTGGTGGGCGACTTCAACGCCTGGGACGGGCGCCGCAACCCGATGCGGCTGCGCCGCCCCTGGGGCGTGTGGGAGCTGTTCGTGCCGCGCATCGGCGCCGGCGTGCGCTACAAGTTCGAGCTGCGCACGCGCGAGGGCGCGGTGCTGCCGCTCAAGGCCGATCCTTGCGCGCGCGCCACCGAGGCGCCGCCGCTGACGGCCTCGGTGGTGGCCGACGCCGAGGCGCGGTCGAGCTTCGAATGGCACGACCAGGACTGGATGCGCCGCCGCGCCGAGATCGATGCCGAGCGCGCGCCGATGTCGGTCTACGAGGTCCATCCGGAATCCTGGCAAAGGATCGGCGATCCGCCGCGCGCGCCGAGCTGGGACGAGCTGGCCGACCGGCTGATCCCCTACGCGGCCGGCATGGGCTTCACCCACATCGAGCTGATGCCGGTGGCCGAATACCCGTTCGGCGGCTCCTGGGGCTACCAGCCGCTCTCGCCGTTCGCGCCCTCGGCGCGCTTCGGGCCGGTGGAGGGCTTCTCGCGCTTCGTCGACCGCGCGCACGCGGCCGGCCTCGGCGTGATCGTCGACTGGGTGGCCGCGCATTTCCCGACCGACCCGCACGGGCTCGGCCAGTTCGACGGCAGCGCGCTCTACGAGCACGCCGATCCGCGCGAGGGTTTCCATCCCGACTGGAACACCCTGGTCTTCAACCTCGGCCGCCACGAGGTGCGCGGCTTCCTGATCGCCGCGGCGCTGGCCTGGGTGCGCGACCACCACGTCGACGGATTGCGCGTCGACGCGGTGGCCTCGATGCTCTACCGCGACTACTCGCGCGCCTCGGGCGAGTGGGTGCCGAACGTGCACGGCGGGCGCGAGAACCTCGAGTCGATCGCCTTCCTGCGCAGCCTCAACGACACGCTGCACGGCCCGCTCGCGCCGCCCGGCGTGCTCAGCATCGCCGAGGAATCGACCGCCTGGCCCGGCGTGACCGCGCCCATCGAGCACGGCGGCCTGGGCTTCGACTTCAAGTGGAACATGGGCTGGATGCACGACACGCTGTCCTACCTCGGCGAGGACCCGGTGCATCGCCGTCATCATCACGATCGTCTCAGCTTCGGCCTGGTCTACGCCTTCTCCGAACGCTTCGTGCTGCCGCTCTCGCACGACGAGGTGGTGCACGGCAAGGGCTCGCTGGTGGCCAAGGTGCCGGGCGACGCCTGGCAGCGCTTCGCCACGCTGCGCGCCTACTACGGCTTCATGTGGGCCCATCCCGGCAAGAAGCTGCTGTTCATGGGCGGCGAGTTCGCCCAGCCCGGCGAGTTCTCGCACGACGGCCAGCCGCCCTGGGACCTGCTCGACGCGCCCGCGCACCGCGGCGTGCAGCGCCTGGTGCGCGACCTGAACCGCCTGGGCGCCGACGAACCGGCGCTGTACCAACTCGACAGCCGGCCCGAGGGTTTCGGCTGGCTGGTCGGCGACGACGCGAACAACAGCGTCTACGCCTTCCAGCGCCGCGACGACAGCGGCCGCGTGCTGGTCGCCATCTGCAACTTCACGCCGGTGCCGCGCGACGGCTATCGCGTCGGGCTGCCGGCGGGCGGGCGCTGGACCGAACTGCTCAACACCGACAGCGCGGCCTACGGCGGCACCAATCGCGGCAACGGCGGCGCGCTCCAGGCGCAGGACGTGCCGGCGCATGGCCAGTCCTGGTCGGCGGAGCTGCGCCTGCCGCCGCTGGCCACGCTGTGGCTGCGCCCGGATTGAGGCCCGCGCGAGCCGCGCCCTCGCGCAGCCAGCCGCTTCGAAACGACACGAGCAACGACGACGAACCAGGAGAGCAGCATCATGCGCGCAGCCACCGCCGACCGACTCGAACCGGGCAGGCCCTACCCGCTCGGCGCGAACTGGAACGGCCTGGGCATCAACTTCGCGGTGTTCTCGGCGCATGCCACGCGCATCCAGCTGTGCCTGTTCGATGCGACCGGGCGCAAGGAGATCGCGCGGCTGGACCTGCCCGAGTGCACCGACGAGATCTGGCACGGCTACCTGCCCGACGCGCATCCGGGCACCGTCTACGCGTTTCGCGCCGACGGGCCCTACCAGCCGCAGCACGGCCATCGCTTCAATTCCTCGAAGCTGCTGCTCGACCCCTACGCGCGCAAGCTGATCGGCCAGTTCCGCTGGTCCGACGCGCTGTTCGCCTACCGGCTCCATTCGAATCGCGCCGATCTCTCGATCGACCGGCGCGATTCGGCGCCGGCCATGCCCAAGTGCGTGGTGGTCGACGAGACCTTCGACTGGCGCGACGACCGCCGCCCCGAGGTGCCCTGGCCGCAGACGGTGATCTACGAGACCCACCTGCGCGGCGTCTCGATGCGTCGCGGCGGGCTGCGCCAGCCCGAGCGCGGCACCTTCGCGGCGCTCGGCTCGCCCGAGTTCATCGAGCACCTGCTGCGGCTCGGCGTGAGCACCATCGAGCTGCTGCCGGTGCATGCCTTCGTGCACAGCCGCGCGCTGGTCAATCGCGGCCTGCGCAACTACTGGGGCTACGACACGCTGGGCTTCTTCGCACCCGAGCCGTCCTACCTGTCGACGCGCCGGCTCGACGAGATGCGCATCGCGATCCGCCAGCTGCACGCGGCCGGCATCGAGGTGCTGCTCGACGTGGTCTACAACCACACCTGCGAGGGCAACCAGCTCGGGCCCACGCTGTGCTGGCGCGGGCTCGACAATGCCAGCTACTACCGGCTGCAGCCCAACGACCCGCGCTTGCACATCGACGAGACCGGCTGCGGCAACACCCTGAACCTCTCGCATCCGCGCGTGCTGCAGATGGTGATGGACTCGCTGCGCTACTGGTGCACCGCCTTCAACATCGACGGTTTCCGCTTCGACCTGAGCGTCACGCTGGGCCGCGAGCCGAACGGCTATGACAAGGGCTCGGGCTTCTTCGACGCGCTCGGCCAGGACCCGATCCTGGCCACCCGAAAACTGATCGCCGAGCCCTGGGACGTGGGCCCCGGCGGCTACCAGCTCGGCAACCACCCGCCCGGCTTCGGCGAATGGAACGACCGCTTCCGCGACACGGTGCGACGCTTCTGGCGCGGCGACGCCGGCATGCGCCCGGAGCTGGCCGCGCGCCTGGCCGGCTCGGCCGACATCTTCCACCACCAGCGGCGGCGGCCCTGGGCCTCGATCAACTTCGTGACCGCGCACGACGGCTTCACGCTGGCCGACCTGGTCGCCTATTCGTCCAAGCACAACCAGGCCAACGGCGAGGACAACCACGACGGCCGCGACGACAACTGCAGCGCCAACTGGGGCGTGGAGGGCGAGACGGAAGACGCCGGCATTCGCGCGGTACGCGCGCGCGTGGCGCGCTCGATGCTGGTGACGCTGTACGCCGCGCTCGGCACGCCGATGCTGCTCGGCGGCGACGAGTTCGGCCGCAGCCAGCGCGGCAACAACAACGCCTATTGCCAGGACAACGAACTGTCCTGGTTCGACTGGGAGCTGGCCGACAGCGAAGACGGCCGCCAACTGAGCGCCTTCGTGGCGCGGCTGGCCGCGCTGCGCCGCGAGCATCCGCTGCTGTCGGAGCCGCGTTATCCCTCGGGCGACCGCGAGGCGGCGCCGGGTCTGCGCGAGATCGACTGGTTCGACGAACGCGGCGAGAGCGTCTCGGTGCCGGCCTGGCAGGACCGCGAGCGCCGCGCGCTGACGATGCGCCGGGTGGGCCCCGATCGCCGCGGCGAATGCGAGGCGCTGCTGCTGATGCTCAACGGCTCGGCCCAGCCGCTGCGCTTCGTGCCGCCCGCGCCGGTGCTGGACTGGCGCGTGCTGGCCGACAGCAGCCGGCCCGAGGTGGAGGGCGAGGCGCTGCCCGCCGAGGGCATCGAGCTGCCGCCGCACACGGCCCTGATCGCGGCCGCGAAGCTGGGCGCGCGCGAACGCGTCTCGCTCGACGAGACGAACACCGACGCCACCGGCGACGCCCTGCCCGAGGATGTCGAGGACGCGCCCGACGAACTGCCGGCCGCCGCCGCGCCGGCCGACGAGCCCGATGCGGAACCCGAGCCGGTCGCGCAGCGCGCGGCGACCGCGACACGC
>NZ_VWWK01000217.1:0-9411 GCF_011753035.1 Burkholderia sp. Ax-1720
CGATCAGCGCGGCCTGGTGCGCGTCGAGCGTGGTCGCGGCGCGCTCGGCGAGGGCCTCACCGCGCCGGCCGCCTCGGCCGGCTCGACGCTGGCCGCGCTGACCGCGGGCGGGCCGTTCGAGCTGTACCAGCTCGGCGCGCCCGGTGCCGAGCCGCAACTCGCCTCGATCACGCCGCCGGCCGATCCCGACGCGATTCCCGGCACCACGCCGCTGCCCTTCGACACCTTCGCCCGCCGCGCGCTCGAGACGCGCTTCAACCTCTGCCAGTTCGATTTCGAGATCGTGCCCTGGCGCTTCGACCGCGCCACGCTCACGCGCCTGAAGCTGCCCGCCGCGCTGGCGGTGATCACCCTGCTGGTGGCGGTGGTCGGCATCAACATCCACTGGTGGCGCCTGGCGCGCGAGCGCGACGCGATTTCGGCGCAGATCACCGAGACGCTGCTGACGGCCTTCCCCAAGACCACCACGGTGCTCGATCCGCCCGCCCAGATGACGCGCCAGATCGACCAGCTGCGGGTGGCCGCCGGCGAGCTCTCGCCCAACGACTTCCTCGCGCTGGCCAGCGGCGTGGCGCGCTCGCTCGGGCCGCTGCCGGCCAACGGCATCGCCTCGCTCGACTATCACGACCGCCGGCTCGACGTCGGCTTCAAGCCCGCCATCAAGGTCGATCCCGACTTCGGCGCGCGCCTGGCGCGTAACGGCCTGTCGGGCGAGATCGACAGCAGCACGGGCAAATGGACCATCCGGAGCGGATCATGAAGGCGGAACTGACCGAAACCCTCACCCAGTTCTGGGACGAGCGCAATTCGCGCGAGAAGCTGCTGCTGGGCTGGGGCGGCGCCCTGCTGGTGCTGGTGGTGCTGTATTCGCTGCTGTGGTCGCCGGCGGCCGAGAACAGCGAGAAGATCGCCACCTCGCTGCCGGGCATGCGCCTGCAGCTCGCGCAGATGACCGAGCAGGCCAACGAGGCGCGCTCGCTGGCCGCCGCCGCGCAGGGCGTGGCGCCCACCGGCATCGCGCTGCGCGACGCGCTGACCAGCTCGCTGTCCGATCACGGCTTCGCGGCCGCGCAGGTGCAGGTGGTCGGCAACGGCGTGCAGATCCAGCTCAAGAACGCGGCCTTCCCGGCCTGGACGCAGTGGGTGGACGACGTGCGCAAGCAGTTCAAGGTGCAGGTCGGCGAGGCGCATGCCACCGCGCTGAAGGAAGACGGCCAGGTCGACCTGACCGTGGTCATGCAACCGTCGAGCGCGAACAACAAATGAGCTTCAGCATGAAGATGGCTGCCGTCACGGCGGAGGCCGCACGCCGATGACGGTCTGGATGAGAATTCGCGCGGCGCTGCCGTGGCTGGTGGTCGGCGCGCTGGCGAGCCTGGTGGTGATCGTCGCGCTGTTGCCGGCCGCCTGGGTCACGCCGCAGTTCTCGCGCGCCACCGGCGGCCACGTCAACCTGGTCGATCCCGACGGCTCGCTCTGGCACGGCTCGGCCACCCTGCTGCTGGCGCCGGGCAGCGACCGCAGCGCCTCCACCCTGCTGCCGGGCCGCATCGAATGGCGTACCGCGTTCTGGCCGCTGTTCACCGGCCGCGTGCAGATGCAGATGCGCCAGACCCAGGCCATGCCGGACGCGATCACCGTCAACGCCAGCCTGCGCGGCGCGACCGTCTCGGCGGGCGCGATGGCCGTGCCGGCCTCGCTGCTGGTGGGGCTCGGCACGCCGTTCAACACGCTCGACCTGCAGGGCGACGTGCGGATCGGCTGGAGCGACTGGCGGCTGTTCGGCCAGGACGTGTTCGGCCAGCTCACCGTGACCATCAACGACGTCAGCTCGCGGATCTCGATCGTCAAGCCGCTCGGCTCCTATCGCGCGGTCTGGCAGGCGCAGGGCGCGAATTCGACGCTCGACCTGTCGACGCTCAAGGGGCCGTTGTTCCTGGAAGGGCACGGCAGCTTCGCCGGCCATGCCTCCTCGTTCACCGGCACCGCGCGCGCCGACGACGCGCAGCGCGAGAACCTGGCGGGCCTGTTGAACCTGCTCGGTCATCCGGTCGGCCCGGGCACGGTGTCGCTGACCTTCTGATCGTCGAGCGACGGGATCGACTCGAATGCAAAAGCGCCGACGGTGTGATGCCGTCGGCGCTTTTTTTGGTGCTGCCGATTGTCCTTGCCTCAGCGCTGCGCGACCGGCGTGCTCGCGGCAGCCGAGGCAGCCGACGGCGACGAGGCCGCGACGGGCGCTTCCACCGAGCCCGTCTCGCGGTCCATCTGCGAGGCGTCCCAGCCGCCGCCGAGCGCCTTCACCAGGTTCACCGAGGACACCATGCGATTGCCGCTCAGCACCACCAGTTGCTGCTCGGCGTTGAAGGCGGTGGTCTGCGCGGTCAGCACGCTCACGTAGTCGACGGTGCCGGCCTTGTACTGGTTGGTGACGATGTCGAGCGCGCGCTGGGCCGAATCGACGGCCGCGCGCTGCACCACGATTTCCCGCTCCAGGATGCGCAGCGAGGCGAGGTTGTCCTCCACGTCCTGGAACGCGCTGAGCACGGCCGCGCGGTACTCGGCCACGTTCTGGTCGTAGCTGGCGCGCGCCGCTTCGGTCTGCGCCGAGCGCAGGCCGGCATCGAACAGCGTGGCCGCCAGTTGCGGGCCGACGGTCCAGACCCGCGAGGGCAGCGAGAACAGTTGCGACCAGGCCGAGCTCTGCACGCCGCCGCTGGCCGACAGCGTGAGGGTCGGGAAGAAGGCGGCGATCGCCACGCCGATCTGCTCGTTGGCGGCGGCCGCGCGGCGCTCGGCGGCGGCCACGTCGGGGCGCCGTTCGAGGATCGCCGAGGGCACCACGGCCGGCGTGCGCGGCGGCTCGGCGGTGAGCGGCATCGGCGCCAGCGAGAAGCTCGAGGCCGGCACGCCGATCAGGGTGGCGATCGCGTGCTCGAACTGCGCGCGCGCGATGCCGTTGTTGATCGCCGAGGCCTGCGCCGATTGCAGCTGCGTCTGCGCCTGGATCACGTCCGAGCGCGCGGCCACGCCCTGCGCGTACTGGTTCTGGGTCAGCGTCAGCGAGCGCTGGAACGAGGCCACCGTGTCGTCGAGCAGCTTCTGCGCGGCGTCGGTCTCGCGCAGCTGGAAGTAGGTCTGCGCCAGGGTGCCCTGGGCGGACAGGCGCGCATTGGCGAGGTCCGCGGCGGCGGCCTGCTCGCCGGCCTTCTGGGCGCTGACGTTGCGGCTCACCTTGCCCCACAGGTCGAGTTCCCAGGAGGCGTCGAGCCCGGCGTTGTAGGAGGTGCTGTTGGTGCGGCCGGTCTTGAAGCCCTGGACGGTGCTGCCCGGGCTGCCCGAGCGCGTGCCGCCGGCGCTCACGCCGACGGTCGGGAAGTACGCGGCGCGCGCCTCGGCCACCAGCGCGTGGGCCTGGCGATAGGCTGCCGCGAACTGCGCGACCGACTGGTTCGCCGTGTTCAGCTTGCTCATCAGGTCGTCGAGCTGCGGATCCTGGTAGATGCCCCACCAGGGGCCGCGATCGGTGCGATCGTCGGGCTGCGCGACCTTCCAGCCTTCCGGCGCTTCCTTGTAGGAGGCCGGCACCGATACCTCGGGACGATGGTAGTCGGGACCGACCGCGCATCCGGCGACGAGCACCGCGACGGCCGTTGCCACCGCGACGCGCAGCGCGTGATGCGCACGCAAGGGAAGAACTGGCTGCATGACTGGATTCCTGTCTGGGCGCGCCCGCATGCGGGGCGACGAACGATGCGGCCGACGGCGCGGCTGCGCGCGGCCTGGCCGAAATGGTAACTGACGAACGCGGGAAAAACGATCGGATCAGCCGTAAGGTTAAGACGTGGCGGCGAGCCGATGTGTTACCGGCGCGGGGTGGCTGGTTACCGGCGATTACGGCGCCGAAAGCTGGCGAGGAGCGAGGAGGGAATGGGAACGGTGAGGTCGGCGCCGTCGCGGGCCGGCAGCCTCAATGCGTGCAATGCGGCGGGTGCAGACGTAGCGCGAGCCGCCACGAGGACGGCTCGTCGGAGGTGGCGGCGGCATCCTTGGCGCGCTGGCGCCGCTGGTCGATCCAGGCGAAACCGAGTGCCGCCAGCGAGCCGCCCGGCAGAACCAGCATCGCCACCATCAACGCAAGCTTCCAGCCGCGCGGGGAGCGGGCCAAGAGGGGACGGGCGTAGCGGCGCAGGGCGCCGGCGATCTGGATCAGGTACGGCATGACGAACTTCCTCGGGGTAGCGGATCAGGCAAGGGTGGGCATGGTGCTCGCGGATGTCTGAAGCGGGATTGGTTGCCTGAAATAATATTGACCAAGCAAGCAATTTTCAAGATACTGAGCGCGGTTTTCCCCTGGAAACAACAGATTTCCCTTCCGCGCGATGGCTCCCCTCTACGACCCCGCCAACATCGAGCTCGAGACCAGCGTCGGCCACTACCTGTCGCGGGCGCGGCAGGCCTTCGTCGAGCGCATGGACCAGGCGCTGGCCCCGCTCGGGCTGACCGCGCAGCAGATCGGCGTGATGCTGCTGCTGGCGCGCGGCGAGGCCGGCACGCCGCTGGAGCTGTCGCGGCGGCTGTCGTACGACAGCGGATCGATGACGCGCATGCTCGACCGGCTGGAGAAGAAAGGCCTGCTGGAGCGGCGCCGCAGCGCCTCGGACCGGCGCGTGATCGAACTCGGGCTGACCGGGCCGGGCCGCGCGGCGGCCGACGCGCTGCCGGGGTTGATGGCGGGCGAGCTCAATGCGCAGTTGGCCGGTTTCTCGGCCGATGAGCTGCAGACCATGACGGCGCTGCTGCAGCGCTTCATCGCCAACGCGCCGCTGCCCGCCGGCACCTGAGAGGCGAACGCCGCGAGCATCGCCCGGCACTTCACGCTTTTCCACGCCCTCTAAAAAAGGGGCATTTCCGTTGCGCCGCCCGGGCGATCGGATTCGCGCAAACCCTCGATATGCCTGTCGCGGCAGCAATCGACCCGGCATCGACACGATACCGATCGGTATCACCCCTCAGCGCGGCCCGCCCACGCTCGGCCAGGCGCGCAGGCTGTCGAAGGCCAGGTCGTCGTCGGTATCGACCGGGCCCACTTCGCGCGCCACCTCCAGCCAGGCCCGCGCCGCATGCGAGAGGTAGCCGCGCCGCTTCCAGGCCGCAGCGATCGACCAGTCGATCTCGGGCTCGACGATCGGCCGGCAACTGAAACGCGCCGGATCGAGCCGGCGGCAATACGGCGCCGGCAGCAGCGCGATGCCCACCCCGGCATGGACCAGCGCGGCCATGAAGTCCCAGTGGCCGCTGCGGCTCACGATCGAGGGCGTGAAGCCGGCCTGCGCGCAGGCGTCGAGCACGGCCTGGTGCAGCGCCAGCGCCTCGGCGTAGAACACGAAGGGTTCCTCGGCCAAGTCGGCGAGCGGCACCGTGTCCTCCTGGTCCCAGCGCGAGCCGCGCCGCGCCACCAGCCAGAGCGGCGCGCGCACCATCCGCAGCACCTCGAACACGGCCGGATCGACCGGCTCCAGCACCCCGCCCAGCTCCAGCTCGCCCGAGGCGAGCGCGGCCTCGATCATTCGCGCGCCCTGCTCGAACAGCTTCAGCTCGATGTTCGGATAACGCTGCCGGAACGCGGCGATGGCCGGCGTGAAGGCGGCGCCGCCCAGCGGCGGGATGCCGATCGTGAGCTCGCCGCGCCCGAGCTCGGCCAGGTCGTCGAGCTCGGCCTGCAGCTGGGCCTGCGCGGCCAGCACGTCCTGGCCGCGCAGGAACACGATCCGGCCCGCGTCGGTCAGCACCATCTGGCGGCTGTCGCGCAGCAGCAGCGGCGTGCCGATCTCGTCCTCCAACGCCTTGACCATCTTGCTGATGGTCGGCTGGGTCACGAACATCTGCTCGGCGGCCGCCGTGAAGCTCTGCTGGCGGACCACCTCGACGAAATAACGCAGCGCGCGCAGCTCCATGCGGCCTCCGATATGAGCCAGGGATTCCCGGGATGAAGAATTCCGATCGGGAATGATTTCGATGGGAACAAGTCATTTTATTTATGACAAGGCCGATCCTATACTCGGCTCGTCCTGTCGATCAAGTCGTGCCGCGCATCATGTCCAAGCTCCCGTTGGCCCCGCTTCCCTCCCCCTCCCCCGAAACCGCGCAGCCCGTGGCGCCGGGCCTGCCGCCAGCGCTGGCGCGTGCCGCGCGCGTGGTGTTGCAGGCGGCCGCGCTGGCGGCCTTGTGGGCGCTCGCGGATCAACTGGTGCGCATCTGCCGGCTGCCGGTGCCGGCCGGCATCGTCGGGCTCGCCGTGCTGCTGGTCCTGCTGATGACGGGCCGGGTCCGCCCGGCCGCGGTGAGGGACGGCGCGAACTGGCTGCTCACCGACATGCTGCTGTTCTTCATTCCGGCCACGGTCGCCGCGGTCCAGTACGGCGGGCTGTTTCGCGCCGAGGGCTGGCGGCTGGCCCTGGTGGTGGTGCTAGGCACGATGCTGGTGATGGGCGCGGTGGCGCTGGCGGTCGAGCGGGCGGCCCGCTTCGAGCGGCGCCTGGCGCTGGCGCGTGCCATGCGCGGCAGCTCGCGAGAGCGCCAGCCGATCATCCCGATCCGCGGCCAGGCCTGAGGACAGCGCCATGAACCTCGACCTCGCCCAGCTTTCGCCCGCGGCCAGCGGCGCGCTGTCCGCGCTCTGCCTGGCCGCCACCATCGCCCTTTACCTGGCGGCGAAACGCCTCTACGCGAAGCGCCCCAGCTTGCTGTTCTCGCCGCTGGTGATGGTGCCGGCGCTGCTGGTGGCGGCCATCGCGCTGAGCGGCATCCCCTATGCCGTCTACTTCCACGACACGCGCTGGCTGATGTGGCTGCTGGGCCCGGCCACCATCGCCTTCGCGGTGCCGATCCACGAATACCGGCACCTGATTCGCCGCCACTGGCTGTCGCTGTCGGTGGGCGTGACGGTCGGCATCGTGGCCGCCGTGGGCGGCTCGCTGCTGCTGGCCAGACTGCTGCACCTGTCGCCCGAGCTGCAGCGCAGCCTCGCGGTGCGCTCGATCTCGACGCCCTTCGCGCTGGCCGTCTCGGACCGCCTGCATGCGCCGCGCGATCTCACCGCGCTGTTCGTGATCGCCACCGGCCTGTGCGGCATGCTGCTCGGCGAGCTGCTGCTGGCGGTGCTGCCGCTGCGCTCGCGGCTGGCGCGCGGCGCGCTGTTCGGCGCGGCCGCGCATGCGGTCGGCACCGCCAAGGCGCGCGAGATCGGCGGCGAGGAAGGCGTGGTGTCGAGCCTGACGATGATGATCGCCGGCGTGGCGATGGTGCTGCTCGCGCCCTTGCTGGCGCACCTGCCCGTGTAGGGAGCGATCGCCTCTTCGGCGCCAGTCGACGGGCTGGCACCTGTCACGCCGATTCCACATCGGCGGGAGACAATCATCACTTCGGCGCCGCGACTGCGTAATCGCGTGCGCCCGGCGACGGCCCTCGCCACCGCCGCGAGCCCCGCCGGGCCTGCCTGGGGCACGCTTCCGGCCTCCCCGCTGCCGCCGCCTTTGCCGCGCGCCGCGTGCGTTCCCCGATTCGACAAACCAGCGAGATGGACGCAAATCCCCCCTCTGTTCTTCCCATCGCGCAACAGTCGGTCCGCTGACAATCAGGCTACGAGTCATCACGTAAGCAAGCTCATGGCCACCACGACCGCCTCCGCTTCACCCGAACGCCCGCCCACCGGCAAATTCAAGCGCATCGTGCTGTTCGCGCTGATCGGCCTGGTCATCGCCGCCGCGGGCGGTGCCGCCGCCTGGTACTTCCTGCTCAAGCACGAAGGCCCGGTGGCCGCCGCGCATGCCGCGCCGCAGTCGCTGGCCACGCCGGTGTTCTTCCCGCTCGAATCGATGACGGTGAACCTGCAGTCCGACGACGGCCTGCACTACCTGCGCATCGGCCTGACCCTGAAGCTCACCGATCCGACCGCCCAGGACTACCTGACCCAGCACATGCCCGAGATCCGCAGCCGGATCCTGCTGGCGCTGTCGAACAAGCATCCGGAGGATCTCGCCACGCTCGACGGCAAGCGCGAGCTGGCCGACGAGCTGCGCACCCTGATCGAGCAGCCGACGCAGCCGGGCAATCGCAGCGCCCGCGTCGACGCGGTGCTGTTCACCGATTTCGTCGTCCAGTAAGCCGCCAAGGGAGCGCCATGGGCCACGAAGAATTCATGTCGCAGGAGGAGGTCGATGCCCTCCTCAAGGGCGTCACCGGCGAGATCGATTCGACCGACGAACCGGTCGATACCTCGGGTGTCCGCCCCTACAACCTCGCGACGCAGGAACGGATCGTCCGCGGCCGGATGCCCGGCCTGGAGATCATCAACGATCGCTTCGCGCGCCTGCTGCGCGTCGGCATCTTCAACTTCATGCGCCGCACCGCCGAGATCTCGGTCAGCCAGGTGAAGGTGCAGAAGTACAGCGAGTTCACCCGCAACCTGCCGATCCCGACCAACCTGAACCTGGTGCACGTCAAGCCGCTGCGCGGCACCTCGCTGTTCGTGTTCGACCCGAACCTGGTGTTCTTCGTGGTCGACAACCTGTTCGGCGGCGACGGGCGCTTCCATACCCGCGTCGAGGGCCGCGATTTCACGCAGACCGAGATGCGCATCATCAGCAAGCTGCTGCACATGGTGTTCGAGCACTACACGGTGGCCTGGAAGAGCGTGCGGCCGCTGCAGTTCGAACACGTGCGCTCGGAGATGCACACCCAGTTCGCCAACGTCGCCACGCCCAACGAGATCGTGATCGTCACGCAGTTCTCGATCGAGTTCGGCCCGACCGGCGGCACCCTGCACATCTGCATGCCCTACTCGATGATCGAGCCGATCCGCGACGTGCTGAGCTCGCCGATCCAGGGCGAGGCGCTCGAGGTCGACCGCCGCTGGGTGCGCGTGCTGTCGCAGCAGGTGCAGGCCGCCGAGGTCGAGCTGACGGCCGACCTGGCCGAGGTGCCGACCACCTTCGAGCGGATCCTCAACCTGCGGGTGGGCGACGTGCTGCCGCTCGACATCGGCGACGCGGTGACCGCCAAGGTGGACGGCGTGCCGGTGATGGAATGCGGCTACGGGATTTTCAATGGGCAATACGCGCTGCGCGTGAACCGCATGATCGGCGCGAGCGATACGACGAAGGAAGGTGGATATGACTGAGCTGAACCCGACGCCCGACGGCAAGCAAGCGGGCGCCGACGCGGCGGACGAAGCCATGGACGACTGGGCTGCCGCGCTCGCCGAGCAGAACGAGCAGCCGATCGCCTCCGGCGCGACCGGTGCCGGCGTGTTCCAGCCGCTGTCGAAGGCGGCCTCGAACTCGACGCACAACGACATCGACATGATTCTCGACATCCCCGTCAAGATGACCGTCGAACTGGGCCGCACCA
>NZ_VWWK01000218.1:0-457 GCF_011753035.1 Burkholderia sp. Ax-1720
TAAAAAAAAAAAAATTAGAAAAAACGCCTCATAACGCAGCTATGACATGGTCACGCTCGGTGGACATGTGATAAGAGTACGTTCACACGTAACACTTCTAGCTTTCGACACGCCCGTCGCATCACTTGATCCTCGCTCAGATCCTGACGTTGTATACGGAGAGTACCGCATCACGCATAGTGTGGACGGCCATACAACGACAGTCGACCAACGTATCAGTGCCATCTCAGAGCCAACTCTCTGGGATAATATGAAGAGCACATACATCAACACCAGTAATGTTAGACGTAAGGTGACACCAACGACCACACAAAGAACAAGTACAACAAGATCCCCGAGCCGCCAAGGACCATGTGGTCTGTGCGCCGCTTGATATAGAGCCCACGAAAGATGACCACGATGTTTGATGACAAGAAGCGCATCACTCTCACCGAATGCGATAATTCTTTTTTTTTTT
>NZ_VWWK01000219.1:0-9993 GCF_011753035.1 Burkholderia sp. Ax-1720
CGCGTCGCGCAACCGGCGCGCGCGCCGCTCTATGCCTGGACCGACAAACCCGTGCAGCCGGTCGAACCCTCGCCGAGCCTGCAGGACACGCTGCGCTCGATCGACGCGAGCACCGCGCAATGGGCCGCGCTGGCCGGTACCACGGTCGCGCCGCGCGGCGACGCCGCCGCGGAAATCGCGGCGGGCAGCGCGCAGGCTGCCGGCATGTTCACCACGCGTGCGCCCCAGCTCGAGGTCGAGCCCGCCGCTGAAGCGGCACCGGCTCCGGCCGCGCTGGCGCCGCTGGCTGAAACACCGCTCGCGTTCGAGATGGCGACATCGGCCGATGCCACCGCGGCTCCCGTCGCCGACCCGGCCGACCCGGCCGACCAGACCGACGACAGCGATGCGGTGATCGACATCAGCACCTTCATGCCGGCCGACGCGCTGTCGCCGACGCTGCCGTCGTGGGCCGCCTCCGCGTCCGATGTCATCGTCGAAACGACGGCCGAACCGCTCGCGTCGCTCGAAGACGAGCCGCTCGCCACGACACCGCCCGCGCCCGCTGCGAGCGAACCGGCGACCGAACCCGCCGACAACGCGTCCATCACGCGTGCAACGCCGATCGCCTTCGGCACGGCACCGGCCGAGACGAGCAGCAACGCGGCGCCGGCGGCATCGACGTCGGCTTCGCTGACGCCCAACTCGCCGGCTTCGACGGCCACGGCTACCACGTCGCTAGCGTCGTCCGCATCGGTCACGCAAGGCATCGCCTCCACCGTCGCTTCGCCGGCCTCGCCGACGGCGATCCCGGCCGAGCCGGCAAGGCCGTTCGCAGCGACGAAGCCCGAAGCGGAACCGACGGCGACGCAAGCTTCGGCCATCACCAGCAAGCCCATCCCAGCGGTACCCACCGCGACGACGGCACCGGCGCCCGCCGCCACGGAAGCCCCCGTTACGACGCCAGCGCCGGCCCCGATCCTGCCCGCGACGATCCCGGTCCCCGCGCCCCCGGCCTTCGCCGCGCCAGCGTCGACCCCGTTCGCGGCATCGGCAAGTCCGCAAGCTGTCGACACGCCCCAGGCGCAGGTCAGCCGGAGCGAAACCTCCGCCCCGGATGCGCCTTCGCCCTCCACGTCGGCGGCGGCACCGCAACACGCCGCGGCGGTCCCGCCATGGGAATCGCTGCCCGCAGCCACCGCTCCGGCTACGTCCTCGGCCATCAGCCCGGCCACGAGCACGCCGACCGGCACCACGGCATCGATGACGACAAGCGCACCGTTCGCCACGACGCCGCCGTCCCCCGCGCCGCAACCGCCGGCGGACGAACCCGCGATCGAGCAGGAAGCCGCCCCGGACGAAGGCGGCTTCACCTACACGGCCGGCGCGCCGATCTTCACGCCCGCCGGCAGCGCGACGCCGGCCGCGCCGATCATCGCGAGCCCGTCGGGCTTCAGCACCGCGACCGATACCTGGGTGGCATCGACGTCCGAATTCACCATCGTCACCCCGGCACCAAGCGAGGCCGACGCAACCGGCACCGAACCCGCGTCGGGCGCGGCAGCCCCGCTCGCCATGCCTTCCGCCTTCGCCGCGCCGGCCGCCGCCCAGGCAACGCCGGTAGCCCCGGCCCCGCCCGCCCCCGCGCAACCCGCCGCGCGCGCCCCGAACCCGAACGCCTTCGAGTTCCGCGCCCCGGCCGCCTCGAACGTGGAGCTGCCCGGCCTGGACCTGCTCGAGCCCGCCTCCGACGACATGCAGCCGATCTCCGAGGCCGACCTGGCCCAGACCGGCCAGGTGATCGAGCAGCGCCTGCAGGAATTCAAGGTGCCGGTGACGGTGGTCGGCGCCTCGGCCGGCCCGGTGATCACGCGCTTCGAGATCGAGCCCGCGCTCGGCGTGCGCGGCAGCCAGATCGTCGGCCTGATGAAGGATCTCTCGCGCGGCCTGGGCCTGACCTCGATCCGCGTGGTCGAGACCATCCCCGGCAAGACCTGCATGGGCCTCGAGCTGCCCAATGCCAAGCGGCAGATGATCCGCCTGTCCGAGATCCTCGCCTCGCGCCAGTACCAGCATTCGGCCTCGCAACTGACCATCGCGATGGGCAAGGACATCGTCGGCAACCCGGTGGTCACCGACCTCGCCAAGGCGCCGCACATGCTGGTGGCCGGCACCACCGGCTCGGGCAAGTCGGTGGCGGTCAACGCGATGATCGCCTCGCTGCTCTACAAGGCCACGCCCGAGGAAGTGCGCCTGATCATGATCGACCCGAAGATGCTGGAGCTGTCGGTCTACGAAGGCATCCCGCACCTGCTCGCGCCGGTCGTCACCGACATGAAGCTGGCCGCCAACGCGCTGAACTGGTGCGTCGGCGAGATGGAGAAGCGCTACCGGCTGATGTCGGCGGTGGGCGTGCGCAACCTCGCCAGCTTCAACCAGAAGCTGCGCGACGCCGCGGCCAAGGAAAAGAAGATCGGCAACCCGTTCTCGCTCACGCCCGAGGATCCCGAGCCGCTCTCGCCGCTGCCGCTGATCGTGGTGGTGATCGACGAGCTGGCCGACCTGATGATGGTGGCCGGCAAGAAGATCGAGGAGCTGATCGCGCGGCTCGCGCAGAAGGCGCGCGCGGCCGGCATCCACCTGATCCTCGCCACCCAGCGCCCCTCGGTGGACGTGATCACCGGCCTGATCAAGGCGAATATCCCGACCCGGGTGGCCTTCCAGGTGTCCTCGAAGATCGACTCGCGCACGATTCTCGACCAGATGGGCGCCGAGTCGCTGCTCGGCCAGGGCGACATGCTGTTCCTGCCGCCCGGCACCGGTTACCCGCAGCGCGTGCAC
Source organism: Burkholderia sp. Ax-1720 (assembly GCF_011753035.1). Classification (NCBI taxonomy): domain Bacteria; kingdom Pseudomonadati; phylum Pseudomonadota; class Betaproteobacteria; order Burkholderiales; family Burkholderiaceae; genus Burkholderia; species Burkholderia sp. Ax-1720. Next base: position 2,821 of record NZ_VWWK01000219.1, read on the forward strand.
GGCGCCTTCGTGGCCGACGAGGAAGTGCACCGGATCGTCGAGTACCTGAAGCAGTTCGGCGAGCCGCAATACGAGGAAGGCATTCTCGACGGGCCGTCCTCGGATGGCGGCGGCGCGCAGGACCTGTTCGGCGACGCGCCGGACGCCGAGGCCGATCCGCTCTACGACGAGGCGGTCGCCTTCGTGGTGCGCACGCGGCGCGCCTCGATCTCCTCGGTGCAGCGCCAGTTGCGCATCGGCTACAACCGCGCCGCGCGGCTGGTCGAGCAGATGGAAACGGCGGGGCTGGTCTCGCCGATGGGCATCAACGGCAGCCGCGAGGTGCTGGCGCCGCCGCAGCCGGAATAAGGGCCGAGCGATCCGGTCGATGGCCTTCCGTTCGCGGTTTCGTGACCACGAGCGGGCCATGGCCGCCCTTGCCGCGAGGCACCGGCGAGGCACCGGAATTGCTCCGGGGCGTCGCCGGCAGCCTGCCGCCCTCGACCGTTGCCCGCGCAACCTTCGCGCCTGCAACCTTCCTTACGATGCTTCAAGCCATGAAAAACGGGCGGCTCACCCACCAGGGTGACCCGCCCGTTCGTTCGTCCGGGGACGCTCGCGCTTACTGCTGCACCGGCACCAGCTTGAAATCGACCGGCTTGCTCAGCGCCACCTTGCGCGCATCCGGATCGAGCTTGCCGCTCGCCACGTCGCGCCGGAACACGTAGAAGCTGCCGCTTTCCTGGTTGCCGACGATCAGCCACTTGCCGGTCGGATCGATCAGGAATTCGCGCGGCGTCTTGCCCAGCGTCGACTGGCGGCTGGCGAAGGCGAGCTTGCCGTTGGCCGCGTCGATCCGGAACGCGACGATCTCGTTGGCATCGCCGCGATTGGTCGCGTAGAGGAAGCGGCCGTCCGGCGACAGGTGCAGCGCGCCGCCGCCTTCCTGGCCGTGGAAATCCGGCGCGGACAGCTTGACGTCCTGCAGGTGGCTCAGCTTGCCGTCGTGATAGCCGTAGACGTCGACGCTGCCCTTCAGTTCGTTGGTCACATAGGCGAAGCGGCCGTTGCGCGAGAACACCATGTGGCGCGGCCCGGTGCCCGGCGGCACGATGGTGTAGCGCGACTCGGTCGGCCCGATCAGGCCGCGCGTGCCGTCCGGCGTGTAGCGGTATTCGAAGATCTTGTCGGCGCCCAGGTCCTGCACGAACAGGTACTTGCCGTCGGGCGAGAACACCGTCGAATGCACGTGCGCGCCGTCCTGGCGGCCCTTCACCGGGCCGCTGCCCTCGTGATGCACGTTCAGCACCGAGGCGCCCACCTTGCCGTCGGCCTCGATCGGGAACAGCGTGAAGCTGCCGCCGGGGTCGGCCGCCACCGAGTAGTTGGCGGTCACCAGGTACTTGCCGTCCGGCGACAGGCTCAGGTAGCAGGGATCGTTCCCTTCCGAGGACACGCGATCGAGGAAATTCAGCGCGCCCGTCTTCGCGTCGAAGCCGAAGGCGCTCACGCCGCCGCGCTGGCTGGCCGGGCCGTTGTCGCCCGGCAGCTCGTTGACGGCATAGACGAAGCGGCCGTCGCGGCTGGGCAGCAGGTAGGAGGGGTTGACCGTCTTGATCGAGCTGATCGGCGTCGACACGTCGCCGGTGCGCGTATCGAAGCGATAGACGTAGATGCCGTCGCTGCCGGAATCGGTATAGGTGCCGACCAGCAGGTTGTAGACGGCATCGTTCGGCGCATTGGCGGTATCCTGCGCAAACGCGTGTGTCGCGGACAGCGACAGCACCACGGCGAAACCCTTGATCCAGTGACCCAGCCTGAGCGATGACATACGCATGAACCTCTCGAATTTGGCGCGGCGCCGGTGCTGATCGGCCAGGCCGTCGGAACTTCCTTGCACCGAAACGCCTCAAGTGTTGTGATTGTTCAACGATGCGAGCGGCCCTACCCGCCTCGTCCGTGCGCAGTATAAGGGGCCATGTGCGCCGCCGTCGACCGATGGCGCCGGCCCGGAAAGCCAAACGTCAGCATCACGGAGAATTTGCCCACCATGCCAGCCCTCATCGAAGACTACGCACTCGTCGGCGACGGACACACGGCTGCCCTCATTTCACGCGACGGCTCGGTCGACTGGCTCTGCTGGCCGCGCTTCGATTCGGGCGCCTGCTTCGCCGCCCTGGTCGGCACGCCCGATCACGGCCGCTGGCTGATCCGCCCGAGCGCCGAGGCGCGCATCACCGCCAGCTCGCGCCGCTATCGCGGCGAGACGCTGATCCTCGAGACCGACTACGAATGCGAGACCGGCGCCGTCACCGTGGTCGACTTCATGCCGCCCGGCAACGGCTGGTCCGAGCTGGTGCGCATCGTGATCGGCAAGCGCGGCCACGTGCCGATGCAGATGGAGCTGGTGCTGCGCTTCGACTACGGCTTCTCGATCCCCTGGGTCACGCGCCTGTCGCGCGAGGCCGGCATGAAGGCGATCGCCGGCCCCGACACGGTGGTGCTGCGCACCCCGGTGCCGCTCGCGGGCGAGAACCTGCGCACCGTCGCCGAATTCACCGTGCATGCCGAGGAACGCGTGCCCTTCTCGCTCGGCTACGCGCCCTCGCACCTGCGCCTGCCGCCGGCGCGCGAGCCGCTGTCGATGCTGGCGCGCACCGAGAACCACTGGCTCGAATGGTCCTCGCGCTGCCCGATCCAGGGCCGCTACGCCGATGCGGTGCGGCGCTCGCTGATCACGCTGAAGGCGCTCGCCTACGAGCCGACCGGCGGCATCGTGGCCGCGCCCACCACCTCGCTGCCCGAGCACATCGGCGGCACCCGCAACTGGGACTACCGCTACTGCTGGCTGCGCGACGCCACCATCACCCTGCTCGCGCTGATGCGCGCCGGCTACTACGACGAGGCGCGCGCCTGGCGCGCCTGGCTGGGCCGCGTGATGGCCGGCTCGCCCGAGCAGATCCAGATCATGTACGGCATCGCCGGCGAGCGGCGCCTGCCCGAGATGGAGCTCGACTGGCTGCCCGGCTACCAGGATTCGAAGCCGGTGCGGATCGGCAACAACGCCGCCAACCAGTTGCAGCTCGACGTGTTCGGCGAGGTGATGGCCGCGCTGCACCTGGCGCGCGTGGGCGGGCTGCAGGCCGACGATACGGTCTGGTCGGTACAGTGCGCGCTGCTCACCCATCTCGAGAAGATCTGGCGCGAGCCCGACGAGGGCATCTGGGAGACGCGCGGCGGCCGCAAGCACTTCACCTTCTCGAAGATCATGGCCTGGGTCGCGTTCGACCGCGCCATCAAGTCGGCCGAGCAGTTCCGCCTGCCCGCGCCGCTCGACCACTGGCGCGCGCTGCGCGAGGCGATCCACGAGGACGTCTGCGCCAACGCCTGGAACGAGGCCAAGCAGGCCTTCGCGCAGAGCTACGGCAGCGACGAGCTCGACGCCAGCGTGCTGATGCTGCCGCTGGTGGGCTTCCTGCCGCCGTCCGACCCGCGCGTGGTGGGCACCGTCGAGGCGATCGAGCGCGAGCTGATGCACGGCGGCCTGGTGATGCGCTATCGCACCACCGATTTCGACGACGGCCTGCCGCCCGGCGAGGGCACCTTCCTCGCCTGCAGCTTCTGGCTGGTCGACAACTACGCCCTGCTCGGGCGCATCGACGACGCGCACCGGTTGTTCCGCCGCCTGCTGTCGCTGGCCAACGACCTGGGCCTGCTGGCCGAGGAATACGATCCGGTCGAGGGCCGCCAGGTCGGGAATTTCCCGCAGGCCTTCTCGCACGTCGCGCTGGTCCACACGGCCATGAACCTGATGCACCACGAGGAGGAAATGGCCCAGGCCGCCGGCCAGCCGATGGCGGTCGAGACCGACGGCCGCTGAGGCCGCGCCGGGGTTCCGGGCAGCCGGTTTTGCGACAAAAAGAAGTCAGGACCGCGATTCGTCAAACTTCGCAAGATCGGGCCGACATGGGGAAAATGCTGCATTGCGGCATGGCATGGAACCCGATATGATCGACGCGACTGGCCGGCCGCTCGCGCGGTCCGGCCCCGGACCCCACCGCGCGCCGCGGCCTCCCATGCGCCCGCGACGTCCTCCCCTCGGGAGCCTTCTTCATGCTTTACCAAATGCACGAGTTCCAGCGGGCGCTGCTGAGTCCGCTGACCGCCTGGGCCCAGGCGGCCTCGAAATCCTTCGCGAATCCGTCCAGCCCGCTCTCGCTGATGCCCGGTGCCACGCGCTGGGCCGCCGCCTACGAATTGATGTACCGGCTCGGCAAGGATTACGAGAAGCCCGAATTCGAACTGCACCAGATCGAGAAGGACGGCCACCAGATCCCGATCGTCGAGCAGACCATCATCGAGAAGCCGTTTTGCCGCCTGATGCGCTTCAAGCGCTACGCGGACGATTCCGCCGCGGTGGGGCAGCTCAAGGAAGAGCCGGTGGTGCTGGTCTGCGCGCCGCTGTCGGGCCACCACGCCACGCTGCTGCGCGATACCGTGCGCACCCTGCTGCAGGACCACAAGGTCTACATCACCGACTGGATCGACGCGCGCATGGTGCCGGTCGAGGTGGGCGCCTTCCATCTCGATGACTACGTCGACTACATCCAGGAATTCATCCGCCACATCGGCGCGCGCAACCTGCACGTGATCTCGGTGTGCCAGCCCACCGTGCCGGTGCTGGCGGCGATCTCGCTGATGGCCAGCCGCGGCGAGGACACCCCGCTGACCATGACGATGATGGGCGGCCCGATCGACGCGCGCAAGAGCCCGACCTCGGTGAACTCGCTGGCCACCAATCACTCGATGGCCTGGTTCGAGAACAACGTGATCCACACGGTGCCGGCCAACTACCCGGGCGAGGGCCGCCAGGTCTATCCGGGCTTCCTGCAGCACACCGGCTTCGTGGCGATGAACCCGGAACGCCACGCGCAATCGCACTGGGATTTCTACCAGAGCCTGCTGCGCGGCGACGAGGACGATGCCGAGGCGCACCGCCGCTTCTACGACGAGTACAACGCCGTGCTCGACATGGCCGCCGAGTACTACCTGGACACCATCCGCATCGTGTTCCAGGAGTTCGGCCTGGCCGAGGGCACCTGGGACGTGCGCGGCGAGCGCGTGAAGCCGGCCGACATCGAGGCCACCGCGCTGATGACGATCGAGGGCGAACTCGACGACATCTCCGGCAGCGGCCAGACCCACGTCGCGCAGGAACTCTGCACCGGCATTCCCGGCGAGCATCGCCGCAGCCTGACCGCCGAGAAATGCGGCCATTACGGGATCTTCTCGGGCCGCCGCTGGCGCACCATCATCTACCCGCAGTTGCGCGAATTCATCCGCGAGCACCAGCCGGCGGCGAAAACCGCCGACGGCGCGGCACCGGTGGCGCCGGGCAGCGACGATTCGGCGGGCGGCCATGGCACCGGCAACGGTGTCCAGGGCACGCCGGCAGCGGCCGAAGCGCCGGCGGGCGCCAGCGCGCACGATACGGCCTCGAGCGCGGGACGCGCCGCCGCGGCCAAGCGCGGCTCGACCGCCACGCGTCGCGCCGCCGCCCAGCCGGCCAGCCAATCGGCCGCCGCGAAAAAATCCGCGAAGCAGACGCTGAAGCCCGCCACCACGCCCAAGGTTTCGCCGGCACGCGCGCCGCGCGCGCGCAAGACGGTCTGAGGCAAGCCGCGTCGCCAGACGCGAGAACGCGCCGTTCGGCTCATGCCGCCGAACGGCGCGTTCTTGTTTTCGGAAACGACAATCGCGGCCAAGCGCGGCGCGCCGCCGGGAGGCATCAGCGGCGCAGCAGGTAGGCGAGCAGGATGTCGGTATTCATGCGCACCATCTCGGCGCGCTCGTCGGGCGTGCTGAAGTCGCGATCGAGCATCGCGGCCAGCGTGTAGCGGTTCGAGACGATGTAGTAGCCCAGGCCCGACAGGGTCACGTAGAAGCGCAGCGGATCGACGTCCGAGCGGAACAGCCCGGCGCTCTGCCCACGCGCCAGCACGTTGCCGAGCGTCTGCACCAGCGGCGAGATCATCTCGCGCGTGCGCGGCGACTTCAAAATGTAGCGCGCTTCATGCAGGTTTTCGTTGTTGATGAGCCGCAGCAGCTCGGGATGATCCCTGTAGTAATCCCAAATGAAATGGGCCAGCCGCGTGACGGCCTCGACCGGCGGCACGCCGTCGAAATCGAGCACGCGCTCGGCTTCGGTCAGGGCGGAGAAGGCCTGCTCGAGCACGGCGGTGAACAGTTGTTCCTTGCTGCCGAAATAGTAGTAGAGCATCCGCTCGTTGGTTTCGGCGCGGCGGGCGATCTGGTCGACACGGGCGCCGAACAGGCCACCGCTGGCGAATTCCTCGGCGGCGGCTTGCAGGATGCGTCGCCGCGTTCCTTCGGGATCTCTTTTGATTTTTGGCTGATTCATGGGTTGGGCCCGCGTGATCCTGTCGGCACTGCCGGTGCGCCTCACACGCCTCCGGCACCGGGGGCGCCGACCGGCCGGGTAGGCGGCGGCACCTGCTGCGGTCGAGCAAAAAATGCGCCTTGATTATGCGCACAGGCGCAGCCGAGCGCAAGGCGGGAAATCGGCGATAATTGCGCTTTGCCGAACCATTCGGGCCGCGCCGATCCACCCCGCCCTGGCGCGCGCCCAGCCCCGCCGTCACCGTGACCGACACCAGAAAACTCGCGGATCGCATCGAAGATCTGCTGCCCCAGACACAATGCACGAAGTGCGGCTTCGATGGCTGCCGTCCGTATGCCGAGGCGATCGCCGACGGCAGCGCCAACTACAACCAATGCCCGCCCGGCGGCCACGAAGGCATCGAGCGGCTCGCCGATCTGCTCGGCAAGCCGGTGATCCCGCTGGCCGTCGAGCATGGCGAGGAGCGCCCGCGGCCGCTGGCCGTGATCGACGAGCAGCTCTGCATCGGCTGCACGCTGTGCATCCAGGCCTGCCCGGTCGACGCGATCGTCGGGGCTCCGAAACAGATGCACACGGTGGTGGCCGAGCTCTGCACCGGTTGCGACCTGTGCGTGGCGCCCTGCCCTGTCGACTGCATCGCGATGATCCCGGTCACCGGCGAGCACACCGGCTGGGATGCCTGGACCCAGCAGCAGGCCGACGCGGCGCGCGCGCGGCACGACCAGCACGTGGCGCGCCAGCGCCGCGAGCGCGAGGCCGCCGAGGCGCGCGCC
>NZ_VWWK01000220.1:0-9992 GCF_011753035.1 Burkholderia sp. Ax-1720
GCGCGCGGTACACCCGCGTGCGCGCCATCGCCGGCACCAGCACCGGCACCTTCCGGCGCACGCGCGCCAGCCGCCGCGAGCGTCGCACGAGACCCGCGCGCGGCTGCCTCGCCGCCCGCGCTCACGATCGTCCCGGTCTGCCAGGTCACCGTGCGCGCGCGAACGTCGTCGGTCGTGCTCATGCGGCCTCCCTGGCGGTATCGGTATCGCGCCCATGCAGGCGGCCGATCAGCCGCTCGCGCCAGGCGATGAACTCGGGCGAGGACTTCACCGCGCGCGCATCGCGCGTGCGCACGTACTGCCGCGCGAAGGGCAGTTCATGCGATTCGGCGATGCGCCCCGGCCCCGGCGTCATCACCACCACCCGCGTGCCGAGGAACAGCGCCTCCTCGACGTCGTGCGTGATGAAGAACACGGTCTTGCCGGTGCGCGCCCACAGATCGAGCACCAGCTCCTGCATGGTCTCGCGCGTCATCGCGTCGAGCGCGCCCATCGGCTCGTCCATCAGCAGCACGCGCGGATCGCCCGCCAGCGCCCGCGCGATGCCCACCCGCTGCTGCATGCCGCCCGACAGCTCGTAGACGCGCGCATGCGCGTATCGCTCGAGCCCGACCAGGGCCAGCATCCGGCGCGCGCGCGCCTCGCGCTCGGCCTTCGCGACACGCTGGAAGCGCAGCCCCAGCGCCACGTTGCCGAGCACGTCGAGCCAGGGCAGCAGCGCGTATTTCTGGAACACCACGCCGCGATCGGCGCCCGGGCCGGTAATGGGTTCGCCGTCGAGCAGCACCTCGCCCGCGCTGGGTTCGACGAAGCCGGCGATGCAGTTCAGCAGGCTGGTCTTGCCGCAGCCCGAGGCGCCGACCGCGACCACGAATTCGCCGGCCCCGATTGACAGGTCGACTTCATCGAGCGCGCGCGTGCCTTCCCGCCCGCGCTCTCCCGGATAGGCGACCGACAGCCGCCGGATATCGAGCGTGCTCATGCTGATGCCTCCCGGCCGTCGCTCAATGCGCCGCGGCCTTCACGAATTGCGGATCGACGCCGACCGAGTAGTCGGGCAGCACCGTCTGGATGGTGCCCTGCGCCTTCAGGAAGGCCGCGGTGGCCGCCAGCGACTTCGCCGCGCCCGATTGCGCGCCGCCGCCCAGCCAGGTGGCCGAGGCCTGCTCGGCCGGCGCGGGGAAGGCATAGAGCGCGAGGCTGGCCGGCACCTCGTCGGGGTTCGCTCCGGACTCCTTGGCAACCGCCGCGGCCTGCGCCGAACCCTTGCCCCAGGCGGCCGGATGCGCGCGGTAGTCGGCATCGGCCGCCGCCAGCACCTTGACGAAGCGCCTCAGGAACTCGGGGTTGTCGCGCGCGAAGGCGCGGGTCGCCACGAAGCCGTCGAAGGTGGCCTTGCCGCTGGCCTTGGCGACCTGGCCCGAGGTGATCAGCACCTTGCCGTTCTGCTTGACCTTGGCGAGCACCGGATCCCAGATGTAGGTCGCGTCGATGTCGCCGCGCGCCCAGGCCGCCGCCACCTCGGGCGGCCGCAGGTTGACGATCTTCACCTGGTTGGGATCGACGCCGGCCTGCTGCAGGGCGACCAGCGCGTGGAAGTGCGAGGTCGAGACGAAGGGCACGCCGAGCTTGTGGCCCTTGAGGCCCGCCACGCTGGTCACGCCCGAGCCGTCGCGGGCGACCAGCGCCTCGGCGTCGTTGATGTTGTCGAGGATCCAGAACAGCGAGAGATCGACGCCCTGCGAGAGGCCCGCGGCAACCGGCGCCGAGCCGGCCTCGCCGACCTGCACCGAGCCCGAGGCCAGCGCACGGATCACGTCGGCGCCGCTGCCGAGCTTGCGGAACGTCACCTTGTAGCCGGTCGCCTTCTCCACCTCGCCGGTGGCCTGCGCGTAGCGCCAGGGCACCACCATGTCCTGGTAGGCGATCACCACCTCCTTGTCGGCGGCGCGCGCGCGCGCGGGCGCGGCGGCAAGGCTGAGCGTGGCGACGGCGCCGGCCAGCGCGGCGGTCAGGACGGAACGGAAACGCGGCATGAATCACCTCTACGAGTCGGATGCGGTGGCACGAAAACGCCCGACTATAGAGATTGCGCGGCGGCGCCGTTCCAATCATTTCTGCGATGCAATTGACGCTGCTGGCGCTATGCTTTTCGCGTTCGACCGGATACGGCCGACGATCGGGCGCGCAGCGCGGCGCGAGCGCGAAGGCCGCCTCGCCCAGCAAACGGCCGCGGCCCGCGGCGAGCCGCGCCGCCAACAAAAAACCCGCCTCGCGGCGGGTTTTTCATGACGGCCGCCGAAGCGGCCCGGCAGGCAGGGCTGGAAGCAGGCGAACCCGGAAGCAGCCGGCTCAGACCACGCCGGCGCCGTGCGCCTGCAGGTCGGCGTGATAGCTCGAACGCACCATCGCGCCCACCGCCGCATGCGTGAAGCCCATCTTGTAGGCCTCTTCCTCGTACATCTTGAAGACGTCGGGATGCACGTACTCGCGCACCGGCAGGTGATGCTCGGAAGGCTGCAGGTACTGGCCGATGGTCAGCATGTCGACGTCGTGCTCGCGCAGGTCGCGCATCACCTGCAGGATTTCCTCGGGCGTCTCGCCCAGGCCGACCATCAGGCCCGACTTGGTGGCGACGTCCGGATGCAGCGCCTTGAAGTCCTTCAGCAGCTTCAGCGAATGCGCGTAGTCCGAGCCCGGGCGCGCTTCCTTGTAGAGGCGCGGCACGGTTTCGAGGTTGTGGTTCATGACGTCGGGCGGCGCGGCATTGAGGATGCCCAGCGCGCGGTCCAGGCGGCCGCGGAAGTCCGGCGTGAGGATCTCGATGCGCGTTTCCGGCGAATGCTCGCGCACATGCCGGATGCACTCGACGAAGTGGCCGGCGCCGCCGTCGCGCAGGTCGTCGCGGTCGACGCTGGTGATCACCACGTACTTCAGGCGCAGCGCGCCGATCGTCTTGGCCAGGTTGACCGGTTCGTCCGGATCGAGCGGATCGGGGCGGCCGTGGCCGACGTCGCAGAACGGGCAGCGCCGCGTGCACTTGTCGCCCATGATCATGAAGGTCGCCGTGCCCTTGCCGAAACACTCGCCGATGTTCGGGCAGCTCGCTTCCTCGCACACCGTGTGCAGGTTGTGCTCGCGCAGGATGGTCTTGATCTCGTTGAAGCGCGAGCTGCCGGTGGCCGCCTTCACGCGGATCCACTCGGGCTTCTTGAGCTTCTCGATCGGCACGATCTTGATCGGGATGCGCGCCGTCTTGGCCTGGGCCTTCTGCTTCGCGCTCGGATCGTAGACGGCGGGTTCGGCCGCGGCGGCCGATGCGGGGGTTGCGGTTACGTCAGTCATTCGTGTGTTCCAGTGCCTGCGGCAATGCGGCGACGGTGGCGCCGTCGAGGTTGGCGGTCAGACGGCGCACGAGCGTGTCGGCCACGTCGCGCCAGTCGGCGAGCACGCCCACGCTCGCCATGTCGACCGTCTCGAGTCCCGCGTAGCCGCACGGATTGATCGCGAGAAACGGGCCGAGGTCCATCCGGACGTTCAGGCTCAACCCGTGATAGCTGCATCCGTTGCGTATCTTCAGGCCGAGGGCGGCGATCTTCGCGCCCGCATGCGGCCCTGATTCCACATAGATGCCGGGCGCGCCCGCCTTGCGGACCGACGCGAGATTATACGCCGCGAGGGTGTCGATCACGGCCTGCTCGATCCGCTCGACCATGCCGCGCACCGTCAGCTTGCGGCGGCGCAGCTCGACCAGCAGGTAGGCGACGATCTGGCCCGGGCCGTGATAGGTGATCTGCCCGCCCCGGTCCACCTTGACCAGCGGCACGCCGCTGTCGGCCACCAGCAGGTGCGCCGGGTCGCCGGCCAGGCCGAGCGTGTAGACGGGGGGATGTTCGACCAGCCAGATCTCGTCGGCCGTCTCGGGCGTGCGTGAATCGGTGAAGGCGCGCATCGCCTCGAAGGTCGGCTCGTAGGGCGCCGAGCCGAGCCAGCGCACCACGAACGGCGCCGCGGCAGCCGCCTCGGGGGCGGCCGTCGCGGCGGGATCGGTGGAAATCGGGGACAAGTTGATGGGGGCCGGCGCTGACATGGACGCTAGTTTACCGAAAACCGACACGCGCCGCCGGGCGGGCGCGTGTCGGCGGGACCATCGCTCAGACCGTGCGCCAGCCGTCGTGCAGGCGCGCCGAGAGCCAGTTGCCCAGGCGCGTGAGCGCCGTGTGGGCGACCTCGCCGGGCGCCGGCGCGCCGACGCTGAACGATACGCGGGCCACCTCGGGCCCTTCCACGGCCAGCCACAGCCGCTCGCCGCGGCGCAGTCGCAGGTTCGCGCCCGGCGCCAGGAAGTAGTCGTCGACATCCTCGCTGCGCGTGGCCCATACCGTCGCGCCCTGGATGCTGAGCCGCGTGCTGTGCACGACCTTCATCGGCACGGTTTCGCCGGGTTGGATCTCGAAGGTGACGCTTGACGATATTTCTCTCATGATGCGCTCCGGAAACAGCGGGGGAATGGCTACAATCGTAGGCACATCAAGGGTTTACGTAAAACGATACGTTTTCACGTTCTTGTGAGAAAAATTAGCAAGTGGACCTGCGCAAACTCCCCCCGCTGAATGCCCTGCGCGCCTTCGAGGCCGCCGCCCGCCACGAGAGCTTCTCGCGCGCGGCCGACGAGCTGTTCGTCACCCACGGCGCGATCAGCCACCAGGTGCGTGCGCTCGAGGAGGAGCTCGGGGTGCCGCTGTTCGTGCGGCACGGCAAGCGCCTGTCGCTGACCGAATCGGGCGAGCGCTACGCGCGCCAGGTGCGCGCCGCGCTGACCATCCTGCTCGACGCCACCCAGGACGTGCGCGCCGCCGACCGCGGCAACCGCCTGGTGGTGTCCTCGCTGCAGTCCTTCGCGGCGCGCTGGATCACGCCGCGCGTCGGCTCCTTCATCGACCGCCATCCCGACATCGACCTCGAACTGCAGTCCACCAACTCGCTGACCGACTTCTCGCGCGACGACGTCGACATCGCGATCCGCTTCGGCAACGGCCACTACCCGGGCCTGCACGTGGAGAAGCTGTTCGACGAGATGTTCTTCCCGGCCTGCGCGCCGAGCCTGAACGGCGGCGTGCTGCCCAGGGAGCCGGCCGACCTGGCCCGCTACCCGCTGCTGCGCTCCGACGACGAGCTCTGGCGCCCCTGGTTCGACGCGGCGGGCCTGGAGACGCTCAGCGAGCCCAAGCGCGGCCTGCTGTTCCAGGATTCCTCGCAACTGGTGCAGGCCGCCATCGACGGCCAGGGCATCGCCCTGGTGCGCCGCTCGCTGGCCGCGGCCGAACTCGACGCGGGGCGCATCGTGCGCCTGTTCGACATCGACGGGCCGAGCCCCTGGCACTGCTATTTCGTCTGCCTGCCCTCGCGGCTGGCCGCGCCGCGCGTGCAGGCCTTCCGCACCTGGCTGCTGGCGGAACTGGCGCACTTCGAGCGGGAATGGCTGCGCATCGATGCCGAGCGCCTGGCCCGGCGGGCCGCGCAAAACGGGGAGGGGGAAACGATCGGGGGAAAGCCGCCGGGCGGGATGCCGGCGCAGGCAGGCCTGGCGGGAGCCGGCACGGCCGACGCTCCCGGGCTGCCCGGCGCGGCCATGGCGGCCGCGCCGAAGCGGGAGGAATGAGGCCGGCCGGGCCGGCCCGCGGCGCGCTCGCGCCTAGAGGACGACCTTCACCATCGGATGGCCGGTCAGCGAACGATAGATGTCGTCGAGCTGCTGCTGGCTGGTGGCGCGCACGGTGATGGTCAGGCCCGTGTAGTTGCCGCCGCTGGAGGAGCGCTCCTCGATCTTCTCGAGGTCGATCTCGTTGTCGTGCACGGCCACCACCTTGAAGATGGTGTCCTTGAACTCGGGATGCGCCTTGCCCATGATCTTGATCGGGAAATCGCAGGGGAATTCGAGCAGCGTCTCCTTCCTGGTATCGATCGCGCCAGTCAGTTCGACTGTCTTGGACGGGTCGGTGGTCATAAGCTTCTCCAGAAGGAATCGATGAAAAACCAGTGGGTGCCGCCAGGCCCCACCGGCAGGCTCAGGCCGCCGCCAGCTCGCTCGCCTTGGCGCGCTGGTAGGCCTCGTAGAGCGCGATGTAGACCGGGCCGGGGCGGCCATCCTGCACCGGCAACTGGTCGAGCGAGGTGACCGGCAGCACTTCCCTGGTCGCCGAGCTGAGCAGGATCTCGTCGGCCGCGCGCAGCTCGGCCTCGTTGATCTCGCGCGCCACGAAGGGGATCCCGCAGGCCTCGGCCAGCTCCTCGAGCAGCGCGTAGCGAATCCCCTCGAGGATCTTGTTGCTGCGCGGCGGCGCGAGCAGCTCGCCGTTCTTCACCACCCAGACGTTCGAGGAGGAACCCTCGGTAAGGTTGCCGTCGCGCAGCTGGATGGTCTCGAAGGCTTCGCGCTCGGCCGCATGCTGGGCCATCAGCACGTTGCCCAGCAGCGAGGTGGACTTGATGTCGGCGTGCAGCCAGCGGCGATCCTCGGCCGTCACGCAGCGCACGCCGGTGGTGCGCATCTCGTTGCCGGGCAGCTCCATCGGGCTGACCATCATGAACACGGTGGGCGTGACCTCGGCCGGAAACGCGTGGCCGCGCTTGGCGACGCCGCGCGTGATCTGCAGATAAACCTTGGCATGCCGGCCGTCACCGAGCCCGGCCGCGTTCGCTTCCAGCAGCTCGTCGATCAGCGCTCGCCAGCCGGCATCGTCGCGCGGATTGGGGATGCCGAGCTTCTTCAGGCTGCGGTCCAGCCGCGCCAGGTGCTGCGGCAGCCGGAACGGCTTGCGTCCGCCGCCTTCCACCGCGTACAGCGGCACCACCTCGTAGACGCCGTCGCCGAAGATGAAACCGCGATCGAGCACCGGCACGCGCGCCTCGGACAGCGGCACCCGTTGCTCCTGCGAGGACACGCTCAGATAGACGACCGGATCGAACTCAGCTTGGCTCATGGCGATCAAGGTGGAAAAGACGACGGGCGCGGGACGGTCCCGCGCCGACAGCTTACCGCTTGCGGCGCGCCGGCGTCGTGCCGGGCGCGTCGAAGCTTACTTCTTGCTGAACATCAGCAGGATCGAATCCCAGATCCGGCCGAGCAGGCCCGCTTCCGGCACCGCCTGCAGCGCCACCACCGGGAATTGCGCGACGGTCTTGCCGTCGGCCACGAACTGCACCGTGCCGACCTGCTGGCCTTCGGCCAGCGGCGCGATCAGCGGCGTGTTCAGCGTGACCTGCGGCTTGACCTTGTCGCCCACGCCCTTGGGCAGCGTGACGAACTGGTCCTTCTGCACGCCGACCTGCACGGAGTTGGCCCGACCCTTGTAGACACGCGGCGTCTCGACGGCCTGGCCGCCCTTGTACAGGCGCACCGCATCGAAGGCGCTGTAGCCGTAGTTCAGCATCTTCATGCTGTCCTGCACGCGGTCGCTTTCCTTGGTCTCGCCCATCATCACCGAGACCAGGCGGCGCGTGCCGCCGTCGGCGCCCGGCAGCGGACGCTTGGCCGAGGCGATCAGGCAGTAGCCGGCGGCCTGGGTGTGGCCGGTCTTCAGGCCGTCGACGGTCGGGTCGATCCACAGCAGCCGGTTGCGGTTCGGCTGGCGGATGTTGTTGTAGCTGAATTCCTTGACCGAGAAGATGTTGTAGTAGTCGGGGAAGTCGCGGATCAGGCGCGCCGACAGCTTGGCCAGGTCGCCCGCCGTGGTGTAGTGCTGCGGGTCGGGCATGCCGTTCACGTCGGCGAAGTGGGTGCCCGACATGCCGAGCTTCTGCGCCTCGGCGTTCATCATGTTGACGAACTGCGATTCGCTGCCGCCCACCAGCTCGGCCAGCGCGATCGCCGCGTCGTTGCCCGACTGGATGATCATGCCGTACACCAGGTCATGGACCGAGACCGGCTTGTTGGCCTCGATGAACATGCGCGACTCGTCGGTGCCGACGCGGCGCACCGCCTCGCTCGGCGTGACGATCTGCTCCATCGAGATCTTCTTGGTGGAGAGCGCCTCGAACACCAGGTAGGCCGTCATCAGCTTGGTCAGCGAGGCCGGCTCGACGCGCTCGTCCGCGTTGCCGGAAGCCAGCACCTGGTTGCTGCTCGCGTCGACCAGCACCCAGGAGCGCGCATTGACGCCCGGCGGCGGCACCGCGCCCGGCATGTAGGTGGCCGGCGCGCCGGTCGGCGCCGCGGCCGCGGCGGCAGCCGCTGCCGCCTTCTTGGCGGGCTTGGCCTGCGCGACGGCAACCGTCGTCACGAGCGCGGCGGGCACCACCACGCCGAGCGCGACGTTGCGCGCGACGGTGGCGAAGGCGGTGGAGGAAGCGAGAGACTTGAGGCCTACGGAGGACAAACGCATGATCGATTCAGGCTGATGGCAGAAAGTGCTGCGCACGGGGCGCAAGATCGGGGAACCGGGACGGCGAGCGGTCCGGCCGCGGCACCTGGGCGGAGCCTGGCGCGACGCGCGGAGTTGGACAGGCGGCGGCAGCGTCGGTTCGCGGCGCGCGGAAAACGCGCGGATTCGCGAGCCGCCGCCGGCGTCGAAGCTGCCGTGCGTAGCGGGCAAACCCGGCCATTATACGGGCGCCGGCCGGGCCCCAAGCCGCGGCGGCGGTTTCTGTCGCGCGCGGCGGACAGATGGTAGACGCACGGCGCGCGCCGCCGTCGCCCGCAATCGATTCGCAAGTCCGGCGTCAGGCAGGCGCAAAGGGAAGCACGGCGGAAGCGCGACGAGATGGCGGCAGGCCCCCCGCCGCAACGCGACCGGATCGCCGCCCGGGCGGCGCGCCCGGCTCAGCGCCAGGCGTCGACGATCACGCGCTTGAGGATATGCAGCTTGCGGTGGAAGAAATGCTCGGCGCCCGGGATCACGATCACCGGCAGCTCCTGCGGCCGCGCCCAGTCGTAGACCGAGCCGATCGGCACGGTATCGTCGGTTTCGCCGTGGATCACGATGGTGTCCTCGGGCACCTCGGCCACCGCCCAGCGGCTCGCCGCGGTGCCGACGAACACCATCCGCTCGATCGCCTCGCCGCGCTCGCGCATCTGCTTGCCGACCTGCGAGAGCACGAAGGTGCCGAACGAGAAACCCGCCAGCACCAGCGGCAGCTCGGCCTGGCCGGGCTGGGCGCGCATGTGGGCCAGCACCGCCAGCAGGTCGTCGGTCTCGCCGTGGCCGTTGTCGTGCGTGCCCTCGGTGGCGCCGACGCCGCGGAAGTTCGAACGCGTGACGATGTAGCCGAGCTGGGTGAAGATGCGCGCCAGCGTCTGCGCGACCTTGTTGTCCATGGTGCCGCCGAACAGCGGATGCGGATGCGCGACCAGCGCGATGCCGCGCGTGGCGGTGCCGTCGGGCGGCAGGTCGACGGCGATCTCGATGCGGCCGACCGGGCCGTCGATCAGGGACTTCTGCGTTTGGGCGTTCATGCGGCTTGCGGTTTCCTTCGGTTGGCGCGCGGCGCGCTCAGATCTTCAGGCGCTCGACCACCTGGCCGTCGCGCAGGTGCGATTCGACGATCTCGTCGATGTCCTGCTTGTCGACATAGGTGTACCAGGTGCCTTCCGGGTAGACCACCATCACCGGGCCTTCCTCGCAGCGGTCCAGGCAGCCCGCCTTGTTGATGCGGACCTTGCCGGCGCCCGCCAGGCCCAGCTCCTTGACGCGCTTCTTGGCGTATTCCTGCATCGATTGCGCATCGCAATTGGCGCAGCTCGGGCGATCCGCGCCCGGGTCGCGCTGGTTCAGACAGAAGAACACGTGATGCTGGTAGTAGCTGCCGTTCATGATGTGGGGACCGCCTGCGTGCGCCTGGTCTGTGCCGCGCGCCGCCAGCTGGATTGGGGAGGGTGTCGGGAGGTCCGATTATAGCGAGCGAGCGCGCGGCCCGCTGGCCTGCCGCGCGGGCCTTGCGGCGCGTGGTTCGGCGCGCCGGGGCGGCTCGGCGCGTTCACGCCCGCCGGCGTG
>NZ_VWWK01000221.1:0-9935 GCF_011753035.1 Burkholderia sp. Ax-1720
GGCCAGCGCGCGGCCGAGCCGGCGCGGCCTGCGCGGCGGCGGCGGGCGGGGCTCGTCTCGCGGCGGCGGCGCGTCGTTCGGCGGTGGCGGGCAATCGTGC
This sequence comes from Burkholderia sp. Ax-1720, assembly GCF_011753035.1. Lineage (NCBI taxonomy): Bacteria > Pseudomonadati > Pseudomonadota > Betaproteobacteria > Burkholderiales > Burkholderiaceae > Burkholderia > Burkholderia sp. Ax-1720. Next base: position 101 of record NZ_VWWK01000221.1, read on the forward strand.
TTGGTCATGCTGGAATCCGGAAAACCCTCGTCAGAATGCGATGCCGAGCGTCAGGTAGGGACGCACGCTGCGATTGCGCAGGCCATAGGCGAGGTCGACATTGACCGGCCCGACCGGGCTGCGCCAGCGCGCGCCGAACCCGACGCCCGGATAGAACACCCGCTCGCCCCAGGCATCGGTGGCGGTGCCGATATCGAAGAAGGTGGCCGCGCCCCAGTCGTGGTTGAACCAGTGCTGGTATTCGGCGGTGCCCGTCATCAGGTACTTGGTCGGCAGCACCGAGCCGTCCACGCTGTTGCCGATGCTCTGGTAGCCGTAGCCGCGCACCGAGTTCGAGCCGCCGGCGCGGAACAGCAGCGAGGCCGGCACGCCGGCCGAGCCGCCGCTGGTGAACACGCCGCCCAGCTCGGCACGGAAGAAGATCAGGTCGCGCTTGCCGATCGGGATGTACTGCTGGCCGCGCGCGTAACCGCGCACGAAGCTCTGGTCGGTCAGCACGCCCTTCACGGCGAAGCCGGCCTCGGCGTGGATCAGGTTGCCCGAGCGCGGGAACAGCGGATCGTCGACGTTGCGCCGCGTCCAGGACCATTGCGGCACCAGCGCGCGGCTGGTGGTCGGGCCGGCGCCGTTCTGGTCGAGCCGGTCCTGGTAGAACATGATCGAGTAGGAATAGTCGATGTTCTGGCTGGTCTTGGTGCGCTGCAGGCCCAGGCGCGCGCTGTAGATGCGCACGTCCGACACGTTGGTGTTGGTGTACGAGGCCAGCGCGCTGTTGGTCCAGCCGCGCGGGCTCGGCGGCATCGACAACTGGACCTGTCCGTATTGCTGGATCTGGTCGATGCGCCCCGACACCTGCAGAGGCCAGGCCGCGCCAAAGGTGTCGAGATAGGTATAGGAGCCCTGGATGTGCGGCCCGGTATCGGTCGCGTAGCCGACCCCGCCGCGCACGCTGTTGTAGGGATACTCGCTGACCTTCACGTGGACCGGCGTGTCCTCGGGCTTGCTGGTGTCGTCGCCGACGTCGATCGCCACGCTCGCGTAGTAGGGCGTGTTCTGCAACTGGCGCTGCAGCTCGTTGATGCGCTGCACGTCGTAGATCTCGCCCACGCCGAGCGGGTTGACGTTGGTGACGATGCGCTCGGGATAACGCCGCACGCCCGACACGTCGAGCGCGCCCATCGTGAAGGTCGGCCCGCTGTCGAAGCTCACGGCGAGCTTCGCGGTGCGCGTGCGCGGATCGATGCGCGCCTGCGAGCTGACGATCTTCGCGCCCAGGTAGCGATAGGACTGCAGTTGCTTGAGCGCGGCATTCTTGGCGCCGTCCCAGCCCGACTGCGTGAAGGCGTCGCCCTCGTGCAGCGAGAAGGCCAGCCGCGCGGCGGTTTCCTGCTTCGGGTCCTCGGTGCCGACGGGGCCCTTGAACTGCAGGTCGACGCCGGCCACGTCGGTCTGCGGGCCCGGGTCCACCTTGACCGTCACCGAACGCTTGCCGTCGCGGTTGCGCACGTCGGTCGAGACCACCGGCGAGAAATAACCCTCGGTGGCGGTCAGGTCGCGCACCTGCTGGGGCGTGGCGGTAATCAGGAACTCGAACTGGTCGTCGGAGATGTCGTCTCGCTTGGCGAAGCGCGAGACGTCGAGGTGCTGCTGGAGCAGCTTGCGCACCGAGCGCGGCGCGTCGATGTCGACGCTGTACTTGGCCCAGGCCGGCAGCGCGAAGCTGGCCGCCAGGCAGCCGCCCAGCGTCAGGCGGACCAGGCGCGGCAGCAACGGGAAGCGGGAAGACGGCGACGGCGCCTGGCCGGCGGAACTCGCCTGGCTGGCAGGCATCGCCTTGCTGGAAACGATCGCCTCGGCGCCCGGGATCGCCTTGCGGCGGGCACGACGCGCATCGGGTGGAATGGCCAGCCCTGTCAAATACCGCCCCCTCGGAAATTGATCGGATGAAAAAACCACATTTGACCACAGCGACATGGCGCCACAGAGGCCAAACATTGAAAGATCTTCAAAAGCGCGCGTGCAGATACACACCGCGGGCATTCGACGCGCGCGAACGCCGGCTGTTCCCCGCGATGCGGTAAAATCCCGCCATCCCCAACCCGGGCGGCGGCGCGAAGCGCGCACCGGCCCGTCTCGAACGGAACCCCACCATGTCGTACACGTCCGACGTCACGCAATTTCTGAACCAGCTCAAGCAACAGAAGCCGGCGCTGGAAGACGAGCAGCGCAAGGGCCGCGCCCTGCTGTGGGACAAGCAGCCGATCGACCTCGACGAGCGTTCGGAGCAGCAGCAATCGCGCGTCAAGCAGAACTCCTACGTCTACTACCAGAACTTCTGATCCCGTGAGCGCCGCCGACGAGGCCGCCGCCCCGCCCGAGGACGCGCTCGCCGCGCGTGCCGGCGCCGATTCGACGCCCGACACGGTGGACGGCGTCGCCGCCTTCGCGCGCCTGTACGGCGAGCCGCTGTTCAAGCTGCCGCAGGATCTCTACATCCCGCCCGATGCGCTCGAGGTCTTCCTGGAGACCTTCGAGGGCCCGCTGGACCTGCTGCTGTACCTGATCCGCAAGCAGAACTTCAACGTGCTCGACATCCCGATGGCCGAGGTCACCGCCCAGTACCTCGGCTACGTCGACCAGATCCGCGAGTCGAACCTGGAGCTGGCGGCCGAGTACCTGCTGATGGCGGCGATGCTCATCGAGATCAAGTCGCGCATGCTGCTGCCGGTCAAGAAGGCCGACACCGGCGAGGAAGCCGAGGATCCGCGCGCCGAGCTGGTGCGCCGCCTGCTCGAATACGAGCAGATGAAGCTGGCCTCGCAGCGGCTCGACCAACTGCCGCAGCTCGGCCGCGACTTCCTGCGCGCCGAGGTCTACATCGAGCAGAGCATCACGCCGCGCTTCCCGGACGTCGATTCCGAAGACCTGCGCGCGGCCTGGGCCGACGTGCTCAAGCGCGCCAAGCTGGTCCAGCATCACCGGATCTCGCGCGAGGAGCTGTCGGTGCGCGAGCACATGAGCCTGATCCTGCGGCAGTTGCAGAACGTGCGCTTCATGGAGTTCGCCGAGCTGTTCGACACCTCGCGCGGCGTGCCGGTGGTGGTGGTCAACTTCATCGCCATGCTCGAGCTGGCGCGCGAGTCGCTGATCGAGATCACCCAGCCCGAACCCTTCGCGCCGATCTACGTGCGCCTGGCCTACCTGCCGGCCTGAGGCGGGCGCGCCGGGCCTCGCGCTGTTTCCTCACGCGGCTTTCCCCCTTTTCGCCTCGAAGACGGGCCGGCACGGCCCCGTCTGTCCCGTCTTCGCGCGACCTCGCCCGGATAAAAAGCGAACGATCGTGCGCTTATCGGTGCGCTTCAGCCGCAAATCCTCTACAATCGCCGACGCTCGCGCCCTGCCCGGCTCGCGGGCCAGCGAACCGTCCGACCACGAGGCCGCGCCCCGCGCGGCGGCAACGCGCGATGCGCGCGAGGAACCGCTCTACCGACCATGAAAGTCATCAGCACGATCCAGGAGCTGCGCGACCAGTTGCGCGGCCAGAACCGCACGGCCTTCGTGCCGACGATGGGCAACCTGCATGAAGGCCATCTGTCGCTGATGCGGCTCGCGCGCCAGCATGGCGACCCGGTGGTCGCGAGCATCTTCGTGAACCGGCTGCAGTTCGGCCCGAACGAGGATTTCGACAAGTACCCGCGCACGCTGCAGGACGACATCGAGAAGCTGCAGAGCGAAAACGTCTACGTGCTGTTCGCGCCGACCGAGCGCGACCTGTACCCGGAGCCGCAGGAATACCGCGTGCAGCCGCCGCACGACCTGGGCGACATCCTGGAGGGCGAGTTCCGCCCCGGCTTCTTCACCGGCGTGTGCACCGTGGTCACCAAGCTGATGGCCTGCGTGCAGCCGAAGGTGGCCGTGTTCGGCAAGAAGGATTACCAGCAGCTGATGATCGTGCGCCGCATGTGCCACCAGCTCGCGCTGCCGGTGGACATCGTGGCCGCCGAAACGGTGCGCAACGACGACGGCCTGGCGCTGTCCTCGCGCAACCGCTACCTGAGCGAGGCCGAGCGCGCCGAGGCGCCCGAGCTGGCGCGCGCGCTGCAGCGCGTGCGCGAGACGGTGCTGGGCGGCGAGCGCGACCTGGCCAAGGTCGAGGCCGCGGCCCGCGAGGCGCTGGCCGCGCGCGGCTGGCAGCCCGACTACATCGCGATCCGCCGCCGCGCCAACCTGGTCGCGCCGAGCGCCGAACAGCTCGAGGGCGGCGAGCCGCTGGTGGTGCTGGCCGCCGCCAAGCTCGGCGCCACGCGCCTCATCGACAACCTGGAAATCTGACGGCCCGCCGTCGCGCTTCCGCCTCACCGCATCAGGACACACCATGCAGCGCCACATGCTGAAATCGAAGATCCACCGCGCCACGGTCACGCACTGCGAGCTTCACTACGAAGGCTCCTGCGCGATCGACGAGGACCTGCTCGAAGCCTCGAACATCGTCGAGAACGAGCGGATCGACATCTGGAACATCAACAACGGCGAGCGTTTCTCGACCTACGCGATCAAGGGCGAGCGCGGCAGCGGCATGATCTCGCTGAACGGCTCGGCGGCGCGGCGCGCGCAGCTCGGCGACCTGGTGATCATCGCCGCGTTCGCGGTGGTCGACGAGGCCGACCTGAAGGCCGGCTGGAAGCCGGACCTGGTGTTCGTCGACGAGCACAACAAGATGAAGGGCAGCCGCGACCACGTGCCGACCCAGAGCTGGACCTGAGCGCCGCGCCGTTCGCGGCCGCCGGCAACGGAAAACCCGCCGTTCGCGAGAACGGCGGGTTTTGTTTTTGATGCCCCGGCGAAGGCTCAGTCGGCGGGCTTGTCGGCTTTATCGGCCTTGTCGGCCTTGCCCGGCCTGGCCTGCGCCCAGTCGACGATCGACTGCCATTGCTCGAGATCCTTCTCGACGCGGCTGCGGGCGACATCCCACAAGGTCAGGCCGTGCGCGGCCACCTGCACGTAGTTCTGGGTGTCGCGCAGGTAGCCGAGCACCGGCAGCTCGAGCCCCTCGACGAAGCGCTGCAACTGCTCGGCCGAGCGCGTGCGCGCATCGACGCGCATGCCGACGATGCCGACCTGCACCGCGCCCTTGCGCACCGCCTTCTCGGCGGCCAGCCGCTCGAGGAATTGCTGGGTGGCGAGGATATCGAACATCGAGGGCTGGAGCGGCACGATCACCTTGTCGGCCAGCTCGAGCGCGAGGTCGAGCCGGTTGCCGTGCAGCCCGGCCGGCGTGTCGATCACCGCGTATTCGAGGCCGCGCGGCGGCTTGGCCGGCGCGCCCGGGTCGAGCGCCCAGGCCTCGATGACCGGCAGCGTGGCGGGCCGCAACGCGAGCCAGCCGTGCGAGGACTGCTGCCGGTCCAGGTCGGCCAGCGCCACCCAGGCGCCCTGCGCCGCGAAATACCCGGCCAGATTGGTGGACAGCGTGCTCTTGCCGACGCCGCCCTTCGGATTTGCCACCACGATCACCGTCATGTACACCCCCGGAAAGCCGCGCGGCGCCGGTCGGCGGCGCCACGGAAAGTTGCGGATACAGGGAGCGATGATATCGGCAAAACGCCCCGCCCCGGAATGGGGCAGGCGCGATCAAGGCCGGATGGGCGGGTATCGCCACATCGTGCCGGCTCGGGTGGGGCCCGGCTGGACGGCTCGGTCGGCGAGGGAAACCAGGCCGGGCGGCGCGGCCGATGGCCGGGAGCGGGCCTGGCGCCGGGTTCCGGCCGTCGACGGCGCCGAGCCGGTGGCAGCCGGAACCGGCGCCGGTGGGTGGCGGCGCGGCAGGCGCGGCCCGGTCAAAGGCCGCGTCGCGCGCAGGGGTATCGACGGCAGGAAACGGGCGGTGGCGACTTAGCGGCGGCGACCGCCTGCCCCGCCCGCTCAGGCCCCTCAGGCCGCGCGCTGCACGCCGGCCTTGGCCGCCGCGCGGTTGCCGCCGAGCGCATAGGCACCCGCGCCGACCAGCGCCTGCACCGCCAGCGCGGCCGCCCAGAAGGCCGGATATTCCCAGCCGCCATGCGGCGAATCGAAGCCGAAGCCGTTCGGGAAATGCGTGTGCACCACGCCGAGCATGAACACCAGCAGCACCAGGGAGACGATCCGGACCTGAATCCCGCCCAGCAGCGCGAGACCGCCGACCAGCTCGACGGCGATCGTCACATAGGCGAGCCAGCCCGGCAGGCCGATCGAGACGAAGAACTGCACGGTGCCCGGCAGGGTGAAGACGAAGATCTTCTGGCCGACGTGGATCAGGTACAAGACGCCGAGCACCAGGCGCAGCAAGGTGGCGCCGAGTTCGGCGGAACGATTCGGGTTCATGGCGGACTCCATCGAGAAGGGGAATGGAGCGAACTCTATTCGAAGCGTTTTCGCCGATAAATCTCCGGATCGGATTACATTACTTCCCAAAAAGAACGAATTGATCAGACGAAGCTGCCGAATAGGCGTTCCAGATCGAGATGCGCGGCGAAGGTATCGGCGAGCCGCTCGATCGAGGCCTCGCGCAGCGCCGCCCAGTCGACCGCCTCGGCCCGGTCCAGCCCGGCCCATTCGAGCAGCGCGGCGCAGGCGCCGGGCGTGTCGAACAGGCCATGCAGGTAGGTGGCCAGGATCTGCCCGTCCTCGGAGATGGCGCCGTCGGACCGCTCGCCTTCCGGTCCGTCGAGTCGCAGCGCCGGCCGCGCCAGCGCCGGGCCGTGCGTCTCGCCCATGTGGATCTCGTAGCCGCTCACGGCCGCGCCCTCGCCTTCGCCCCAGCCGAGCCGCCCGCCCGCGTTGACCAGCGTCTTCTCGGGCCGCAGCTCGGTGTCGTAGTCGAGCAGGCCGAGCCCCGCCACGCGAGCCGGCGGCCCCTCGACACCCTGCGGATCGTCGAGCCAGCGGCCCAGCATCTGCATGCCGCCGCAGATCCCGATCAGCTTGCCCCCGTAGCGCAGGTGGCGCTGGATCGCGCGATCCCAGCCATTGGCGCGCAGCCATTCGAGATCGCGCTGCACGCTCTTCGAGCCGGGCAGGATCACCAGGTCGGCGGGCGGGATCGGGCCGCTCTTCCAGTAGGAGAAATCGACGCGCGGATGCGCGCGCAGCGCGTCGTAGTCGGTGTGGTTGCTGATGCGCGGCACGGCCGGCACGACCACCCGCAGCACGCCGGCCGCGCGATCGCTGGCCTCGGTGCGCGCCAGGCTCGGCAGCATGTCCTCGGCGTCGAGCGCGAGGCCGTGCAGGTAGGGCAGCACGCCGAGCACCGGCTTGCCGGTTTGTGCCTCCAGCCAGTCGAGGCCGGGTTTCAGCAAGGCCGGATCGCCGCGGAAGCGGTTGATCACGAAGCCGCGCACGCGCTCGCGCTCGCTCGGCGACAGGCAGGCCAGCGTGCCGAGCAGGTGCGCGAACACACCGCCGCGATCGATGTCGGCGACCAGCACCACCGGGCAGTCGACATGCTCGGCGAAACCCATGTTGGCGATGTCGCCCTCGCGCAGGTTGATCTCGGCCGGGCTGCCGGCGCCCTCGACGATCACCGCGTCGTAGGCGGCGCGCAAGCGTTCGTAGGATTGCAGCACGGCCTCGAAGGCCACCGGCTTGTAGGCGTGATAGGCCCGCGCATCGAGATTGCCGCGCGCATGGCCGTGGATGATGACCTGCGCACCGCGATCGCTGTTCGGCTTGAGCAGCACCGGGTTCAGGTCGGTATGCGCGGGGATGCCGGCTGCGATCGCCTGCAGCGCCTGGGCGCGGCCGATCTCGCCGCCGTCGACGGTCACCGCGCTGTTGAGCGCCATGTTCTGCGGCTTGAAGGGCGCCACGCGCGCGCCCGCGCGCCGCGCCAGCCGGCACAGCCCGGCCACCACGGTGCTCTTGCCGGCGTCGGAGGTGGTGCCTTGGATCATCAGCGTGCCGCGCGGCGAGGGCAGGCGATCGGAAACGGTCATGGTGCGGGCCATCGGGCTGTCTGGGGAAGGCCGCATTATCGCGCGCGCCGTTACAATCACGCGATGACTTCGCACCACCTCACCTTCGTGCTCGGCGGCGCCCGCTCGGGCAAGAGCGCGCATGCCGAACGGCTGGCCGCCGCGAGCGGCCGCGCCGTCACCTATGTCGCCACCGCGCGCGTGGTCGGCGACGCCGAATTCGATCGCCGCATCGCCCATCATCGCGCGCGCCGCCCGGCCGACTGGGCCCTGGTCGAGGCGCCCGAGGCGCTGGCCGAGGCGATCGCCGCGCTCGACGATCCCGCCGCCTGCGTGCTGGTCGACTGCCTGACGCTGTGGCTCGCCGGCCTGCTCTGCCCGCCCGACGGCGCGGCCGTCGACGAGGCCACGCTCGCCGCGCGCGTGGCGGCGCTGGAAGACGCGCTGCGCGCCTCGCGGGCCCAGGTGATCGTAGTCAGCAACGAGATCGGCCTGGGCGTGATCCCGCTCGGCGCCGAGACGCGTCGCTACGTCGACGAACTGGGCCGGCTCAACCAGCGCATCGCAGCGCTGGCCACCCACGTCACGCTGGTGGTGGCGGGCCTGCCGATGCACGTGAAAGCGCCCGGAGAACCGGCATGCTGATGCTGTCGCTGCCGGCGGTGGCGATCCTCGCGGTCGCGGCCTTCCTGGTCGACTGGCGCTTCGGCGAACCGCGCCGCGGCCATCCCCTGGTCGTCTTCGGGCGCCTGGCCCAGGCCATCGAGGCGCGCCTGAACCACGGCCGGCTGGGCCGGCCGATCGGCGTGGCGGCCTGGTGCCTGGCGGTGCTGCCGCCGGTGCTGGCGGCCCTGCTGCTGCTCGCCCTGCTGCCCTGGCCGCTGGCCGCCGCCGTGCATGTCGCCCTGCTGTGGTTCGCGCTCGGCGCCAAGAGCCTGGCCGAGCATATCGCGCCGATCGGCGCCGCCCTCGCTCGCGGCGATCTCGCCGAGGCGCGCACGCTGACCGCGCGCATCGTCTCGCGCGACACGCGCGAGGCCGATGCCTCGGCGCTGTCGCGCGCGGCGGTCGAATCGGCGCTGGAGAACGGCAACGACGCGATCTTCGGTGCGCTGTTCTGGTTCGCCATCGCGGGCGGCCCCGGCGCGCTGATGTTCCGGCTCGCCAACACGCTCGACGCGATGTGGGGCTATCGCACGCCGCGCCTGCTGCGCTTCGGCTGGGCCGCGGCGCGCATCGACGATGCGCTGAACTGGGTGCCGGCGCGGCTCACGGCCGCCAGCTACGCCCTGCTGGGCGACACCGCCAACGCCTGGCGCTGCTGGCGCAGCCAGGCGCGCCAATGGGACAGCCCCAATGCCGGGCCGGTGATGGCCGCCGGCGCCGGCAGCCTCAACGTGGTGCTGGGCGGCCCGGCCGTCTATCACGGCGAACTCGAGACGCGGCCCACGCTCGGCGCCGGCGAGCCGGCCTCGCCCGCCCACGTGCGCGCGGCGCTCTCGCTGGTGGCACGCACCTCGATCCTCTGGCTCGCGCTGCTGCTGGCCGGCGCCGCGCTATCGGTCGCCACCCAGCATGGCTGAGGCCCCGGCCCGCGCCATGTCCATCCCCTTCCCTCGATTCCGCGCGGCGGGCGATGTCGATCGCCCCGCCCGACCCGCCCCATGACCGACTCCGCTCTCCATCCGCCCGCCATCACGCACGGCGGCAATCCGCACGACGCCGCGCAACGCTACGGCATTCCGCTCGCGCGCTGGCTCGATCTCTCGACCGGCATCAACCCGATCGGCTACCCGGTGCCGCCGATGCCGCCCGAGGCCTGGCGCCGGCTGCCCGGCGACGAGGCGCCGCTGGCCGCGCTGGCCGCGCGCTACTACGGCGCGCCC
>NZ_VWWK01000021.1:0-70859 GCF_011753035.1 Burkholderia sp. Ax-1720
GCTTGCCGGCCGCCGGCCGGCGAGCACCGCGCCGCCAGCCGGCGGCAGGCAGCGGCAAGCAGCGCACCGCCGCGAATTTCGACGCCGGCGCGACGCGCCTTATACTGGCCGCTCGATCCGCGTGCCGGCCCCCGCCGCGCGAAGCATCGCATGGCGTGCGCCGCGCCTGGTCCGGCGCGTCAGGAATCGCATCATGAAGCACTATCCCACCGCTTCCCGTCATCTCTCGGACGACCGCGTCGCCGACGTCCGGCACGTATCGGTCGGCGGCTATCGCACCGAGCCGCACGCGCACGACGAGGAATACATGTTCCTGCTGCCGCGCGCCGGCCAGTTGATCCTCAATGTCGAATCGAACGCGGCGCCGCTGCGCGTCGCGCCGAAATCCTTCGTGGTGGTCCCGCCGCATCGCCTGCACGACACCCACGGCTACCGGCCCCAGCAGGAACACGTGGCGGTCTACGTGGCCCGCGATTTCGTGGCCCATTGCGAGCGCAAGGCGCGGCGCGCGCTGTCCTGCGCGCGGATCTCGGTCTGGTCCGCGCCGCTGCCGCTGCTCGACGCCGTGCGCGTGGCAGCCGGCACCGGCCAGGCCGGCGGCGGCGAGCTGGCCGCCTATCGCGCCGAGCTGGCCGCCCAGATGGCGGCGGCCGCCTGCGTGGAAGCCGGCCTCGCCTCGGCGCCGCTGCCGCCCGGCAGCGCCGACGCGCATCGCGAGCTGGTGCGCGACATCCTTGCCTTCCTCGACGCGACGCTCGACCAGCCGGTCGGGCTCGACCGCATCGCCTACGAGTTCGGACTGTCGCGCCGCACGCTCACGCGCATCTTCCGCGACGCGACCGGCGAATCGGTGGTCGACTACCAGTCGCGCCGACGCGTCGAGCAGGCGCGGGCGCTGCTGCGCGCGCCGAACATGACGGTGGTGGCCGCGGCCGCCGCGGTCGGGCTGGAGTCGCCCTCCTACCTGGCCCGGCTGTTCCGGAAACATGGCTACGCGCCGCCGCGCCGCATCAAGGGCTGAACGCCCGCTTTCCGCTTCCCCGCTTTCCCGCCGCCCTCCCCGTTTCCTTCAGACGAAATCGCCGTCCGGCGCGGCATCCGTCGCCATTAGCCACGTTTATCGATTCGATAATCAGCAGATAGTTTTCATTATGACGACCGCCCTTTAGACTCCGTGAAAACCCTGATCCGCGCGCCGTTCGATCCGGCGCGCTTCGTTTGGACGTGTCCCGCGGTTTCGGCGCGACGCCTCGGCATACCGATGGCAAAGCAGGCCGCGCGAACCGTCACCTGACCGAGAGGCAAGAGCATGACCGCTTTGTTTACCCCGTTCCGCCTGAAGGACGTCGAGCTGCGCAACCGCATCGCGGTGCCGCCGATGTGCCAGTACAGCGCCGTCGACGGCTTCGTCAACGACTGGCACCTGGCGCACTACACGAGTCTGGCGCGCGGCGGCGCCGGCCTGGTGATCGTCGAGGCCACCGCGGTGTCGCCGGAAGGCCGCATCACGCCGGGCTGCACGGGCCTCTGGGACGACGCGCAGATCACCGGGCTGGCGCGCATCGCCGCCGCGATCAAGGCGGCCGGCGCGGTGCCGGGCATCCAGATCGCGCATGCGGGCCGCAAGGCGAGCGCGAACCGTCCCTGGGAAGGCGACGACCATATCGCCAACGACGCGCCGGGCGGCTGGCAGACCATTTCGCCGTCGGCCTCGGCCTTCGGCAAGCACCTGCCGAAGGTGCCGCAGGCCATGACGCACGAGGACATCGCGCGCGTGCGCGGCGATTTCGCGGCCGCGGCGCGCCGGGCTCGCGAGGCGGGTTTCGAATGGCTGGAGCTGCACTTCGCGCACGGCTACCTGGCGCAGAGCTTCTTCTCGCCGCATGCGAACCAGCGCAGCGACGAATACGGCGGCGACTGGACGCGACGCAGCCGCTTCCTGCTGGAAACGCTGGCCGACGTGCGCGCGGCATGGCCGGAGAACCTGCCGCTGACGGCACGCTTCGGCGTGATCGAATACGACGGCGACGATGCGGCCACGCTCGATGCATCGATTCGCCTGGCGGGCGACCTGAAGCGCGGCGGGCTCGACATGCTGAGCGTCAGCGTGGGCTTCTCGACACCCGACGCGCAGATTCCCTGGGGCCCGGGCTTCCTCGCGCCGATCGCGGCACAGGTCAAGCAGGCAACCGGGTTGCCGGTCGCCTCGGCCTGGGGCATCGACGATCCGAAGGTGGCCAATCGCACCGTCGAACAAGGCCAGCTCGACCTGGTGATGGTCGGGCGCGCGCACCTGGCCGATCCGCACTGGCCGTATTTCGCGGCCAAGAAGCTGGGCGTGGAGCGGCCCTCGTGGGTGCTGCCGGCGCCGTATGCGCATTGGCTGGAGCGTTACGCGGTGGCGACGGGGGATTGAGCGGGCGCCTTCGGCCGGCATGAGCAGCACCGGCATTGCCGCGACGCGATCGTGGCAATGCCGCCCGCGCCGGGCTCAATGGGACGGCGCGTCGTCCTCGAAACGAATATCGCCTCGCATATGCACGGTCTGCCCGTTCGCATGCACGATGTTCGTATAGACCACATGCCTTTCGTAGTCCTCGACATGCACGACGTTGTCGCCGGTGTGCAGCTCGTGCCAATACACCAGGTAGACGTTCGGCCGTATCTCCGCGGCATGGTAGTCGACCGTATCCGTCACGCCCTTGTAGGGCCCGGTGAGGCCGACGAAGCTCATTTGCGCGGACGTCGTGAAATCGAGGCGGAACGTGTTGTCGCCGAAACGCACCAGCACCTTCCGGCCGACGGCCACGAAGCCGCCGTCGGCGGGCGCCACCGGGTTCGCGACGGGAATGCCGGAATCCGGCGCCTTGCCCGCGGCGGCGCCCGGCATGGCGAAGGCCACCACGAACCCCAGCGCGCCCATGCATTGCACAAGCCTGCGCATTCCGTTTTTCATGAGCTCTCTCGTAGTCGAAGGGGGGAGACAAGGTGCGTCGGCAACGATGCCTTCAGTGCGGCAGGCGTGTCCTGTAGACACCGTAGGGAAGCGTAGCCCGGCTGACGCCGTTGTTCCACTGCGCGCCGCGATTGAGTTGCGAGCTCGAGACATACAGGTAGCCATTCGTGCCGATGCCGAGCGAATCCGGCCAGATCAGGCGTGAATCCGTCACCAGCGTGTGGACGGTGAAATCGGGCGACAGGTACTTGATCGAATAATCGAGCGAGCTCGTCAGGATGATGTTGCCCGAGCTGTCCGCCTCCAGGCCGTGGGTAATGCCGACCTCCTTCACGAATTGCACCTTGGACAGCAGCGTGCCGGCATCGAGATTCGGATCGGCGAGATACTGCGTCTCGATCCGATAGAGATTGACGTTGGTGACCGGCTTGAAATACAGGAAGCGGTTATCGCGAGTCAGGGCGATCCCGTTGACGTTGGAGGCATAGGGCTTGCCCGTCGCGTCGCGCATCTCCACCCCGCCGTAGGACAGGACGATGTCCGGATCGGCCAGCGTGGGCGTGGTATTGGCCAGCACGACCCGCGACTTCCCATTGGATAGGTCGAGCACCACGATTGCCGCCAGCCCGGGATCGGACAGATAGGCGAGATTGCGCTGGGTGTCGACGCGCACGTCGTTCAGCGCGGAACGATGCTTGTCGAGATCGTCGAAATGATAGATCCGCAGCGCGCGGCCGGTGGCGATATCGAATTTGACCAGCTTGAAATAGCCTTCGGTGCTGCTGCCGTCCGGGTTTTGCGTGGCCGGCTGGGAGTCGAGCACCCAGAGGAAGTCGTCGGCATCGACATAGAGGTCCTGCACGCTGGCGAAATGGTGGTCGTCGCGGGCCGTCGCGGCGTTCCAGCTCGCATCGGGATAGGGAAGCTCGCTGCCGCCGACCACCTCGGTGAGCCCGTAGCGATACGGGCCGCCCAGCTTGGGGAACGAGACGAACAGGCGGTTGGTGGAGGACACGCCCACGCCGATCGCCTGGTACGGGCCGGACGAGGCGGCCAGGCCCAGGCGCTGCTGGCTCGGCGCGACGGCGGGCGTGTCCTCGAGCACGACCACCTCGGCCTGGGCGGCAGCGGCGAAGGCCGAGCCTCCCAGTGCGATAAACAGGCTGATTGCCAGCGCGGACTGTTTCATGATGACCTCGTTGCAGGTTGCTCACCAAGGACCCGCGGCCGCCGATCGGCCCCGGGGAGTCGCCTGTCTCGACGAAGGCCGGATCAGGACGTGCGAAGCTCGCGGTCGCAGGCCGCGTTCGGCGGCGCATCGATCGAACGCTCGGGATGGATCCTCAGCGTCATCAACGCGCCCATCACGAGAAACAGCAGCGAGCCCGCGAAAGGCAGGTTCCAGTTTCCCGTCCTGTCGATCACCGCACCGAACACCACCGGCGAGACGATGGTGGCGAGCGCCGCGCCGGTATTCAGCATGCCGCTCGCCGTGCCCGCATAGCGCGGCGCGACGTCCATCGGCACCGCCCAGATCGGCCCGATCGTCAGTTCCAGCATGAAGAACGCGCCGGACAACGCCGTCGTGACGATCGTCAGGTCGCGACTCAGCATCACCGGAACCATGCAGGCCGCGGCACCGAGCAGGCTGAACGCGATCACGCCCTGGCGCGCCAGGCGCAGGCTGCCGGTCCAGGCCAGCACGCGATCGCTCAGCACGCCGCCCAGGATGTCGCCGACCACGCCGGCCAGGAACACGCCGGATGAAAAGATCGCGGAGGCCTTCAGGTCCAGCCCGTAGCCGTGCAGGAAATAAAGCGGTACCCAGCTGAAGAACAAGGTGTTGCTCCATACCTGGCAGAAGTACACGAAGATCGACGGCGACATCCGCCCGGCAATGCGTCGCCACGGCGTCGGCGGTCTCGCGTGGGCGCCGGTGCCGCCGCGCAACGGCAATTGCGCGAGTTCCGCCTGGTTCACGCGCGGATGAGCGCGCGGATCGTCCCGGTAATACCAGACCCAGACCACGATCCACAGCGCCGTCAGCACGCCCACCGCGACGAAGGAGAGGCGCCATGAATACATCGTCGCGAGCAAGGCGACCAGCATCGGGGCGATCGCGTTGCCCAGGCGCGACGAGGAATGCGTGATGCCCTGCACGAAGCCGCGCTCCTTCGCGTGGAACCAGTTGGCGATCGCCCTCGACTGCGCCGGCAAGGCCGCCCCTTCACCGACGCCGAGCAGCAGGCGCGCCGCGCACAGCGATGCCAAGCCGCCGACCATGCCCGTCGCGATCGTCGCCACCACCCAGATGGCGCCGCAGATGAACAGGGTGCGACGCGCCTCGATGCGATCCGCCAGCCAGCCGCCGATGATCTGGAAGATCGCGTACGTATAGCCGAAGGCGGAAAAGGCGAGGCCCAAAGTCGTGTTGGACAGGCCGAGTTCCGCCTTGATCGGGCCCGCGGCGGCGGCCAGGTTGACCCGATCGAGATACAGGATGAACGACATCGCGCACAGCAGCGCGAGGACCGCCCGTTGGACGTGTGTACGCCCGGATTGCCGCAACTGCGAATTCATGTCTCCTCCGACTGCGAGGTCCGCGGCGTCACGCGAGTGCGCCGTCGGCCCCTGTTCGATCTGGATACGGGACGATCGCCGCCGCCCGTTCACGCCACCGGGATCGTCCTCGTGCTCGCCATGCGGCAGGCCAGGTCGAAGGCATGCGCCATCGCCGTGGCGCTGGCGCGCCCCTGCCCGACGATGTCGTAGGCGGTGCCGTGCGCGGGCGTCGTGACCGGAATCGGCAGGCCGCCCTCGACCGTCACGCCGATCTCGAAACCGAGCAGCTTGGTGGCGATCTGCCCTTGGTCGTGGTACATCGTCACGATGCCGTCGAGCTGGCCCGCGCGAGCGCGCAGGAAGATCGTGTCGGCCGGATAGGGGCCGCTCGCCTCGAAACCCCGGGTCGCGGCGAGCGCCATGCCGGGCTCGATCACGTCGCGCTCCTCGCTGCCGTAGTTGCCGTGATCGCCGTTGTGCGGATTGAGGCCGCACACGCCGATGCGCGGCGCGGCGACGCCGGAGGCACGCAAGGCGACGCTCAGCATGCCGATCGCATCCGCGACCGCCTCGGGCGACAGATGCGCGGACACCTCCCTGAGCGGAATGTGCGAGGTAACGCGAGCCGTCCACAAGGATCCCAGCACGTTCAGCTCGCCGCATACGCCGCGATGCCCGAGCTGGCTGGCGAACCAGCGCATCTCGTCCTCCTCGCGCATGCCGCCCAGGCGCAGCGCGCCTTTATTGAGCGGTCCGAAACATACGGCATCCGCCGATCCTTCCTGCACATGCCGCACCGCCAGGCGCAGCGAATCCAGCATGAAACGCCCGCTCGCCTCGCTGACCACGCCGGCTTCGAACACGGCGTCGCTGCCCGCCCAATGCGGTATCTCGAGCCATCGCGCGGCCTGGGGAAGCGGCACGCCAGCGGCGGCCGCGCCGCGCGCGAGCGCCTCGCGATTGCCGATCAGGAGGATCTCGGCTTTCCTTGCGGTATCGGGATCGGCCAGCAGCCTGGCGATGATTTCCGCGCCGATGCCGGCAGGGTCGCCGATGCTGAGCGCGATTCGAATGGGTGATGGGGACATGGGGTTCCGGCGGCGAGGGTGGTGGGTGCCGCCATGCGGGGTCAGGCGGCTCGATCCCAAGATAATGACGATCGGGCCGCCACGCCATCGCTGATTGGGCTAGGCAGGTTTCGCATCTCGCGAAACCGGCCGGGCCAGGATGTCGAGCACGGCCAGCGTGGAGGACGACAGGCTGTCGACCGGGCGATGGCAGAGCAGGAACTGGCGCGCGGCCCACTCGCCCTCGACCGGCAGGATTCGAAACCGCGGGCCGGCGGCCAGCACCCGCGCCACGCCTTCCGGCATCACGCCGATGCCGACGCGCGCGGCGATCATGGCCGTCATGCTGTCGAAGCTGCCGACGCGGATCCGCATGCGCAGGGCGCGATCCGCGGCATCCGCGAGCCGCGCCAGCGAGATGGAGATGGCCGAGCCTTCGGTCAGCCCGATCACGTCGCAGCCGAGGATGTCGTCGAGCGAGACGCGCTCGCGCTCGGCCAGCGCATGATCCGCGGTGGTCACGACCACCAGCCGGTCCTCGCGGTATTCGCGCGTCGGGAAGTCGAGCCGCCCGAGCGAGGCCTCGTAGATGCCGAGGTCGACCACGCCGCGCGAGAGCGCCTGCATCACGCCGTGGCTGTTGAGTTCCTGGAGATCGATGTCGATACCGGCATGCAGGTCGTGGCAGCGCTGGACGTCCTCGGCGAGAAACTGCAGGACGGCCGAGGTGCAGGCCGCGATCTTGACGATGCCTCGGCCGCCCTGCCGAAAGGCCGAGGCGTCGTCGGCCATGCGCGCCGCCGAATGCAGCATGCTGCGCGCGTGGGCCAGCAAGGCACGGCCCGCATCGGTCAGCGCCATGCCGTGAGGCCGTCGCTCGAACAGCGCGACGCCGAACTGCGCCTCCAGGTCGGCGATGCGCCGCGAGGCGGCCGCGGGCGCCAGCGCGAGACGCTCGGCGGCCTTGGTGACCGCACCCGATTCGGCGGTCGCCTCGAACAGCCGCAATGTCGTCAGATCGAAATGGACACGGTTGGCGCGACGAATCATGGCGACGGGAATTGGCGTGGACGATGCGCCGGATTGTATCCGCCCGCCCGGGCCGGCAGGGGCGCGCCCCGCGCCGGCCGCGAGCGCGCCCGGCCGACTAGGAGCCCACCACCACCGGCGCCGGCAACTGATCGACCGCCGGCGCCTCGATGTCGCGCGCGTGGATCAGCTCGCTATCCTGCTCGGTGATCGCCGGATAGGCCTTGCGCGAGTGGAACAGCTCGACGCGTCGCGGATGGCGCTGCAGATCGAGGTTCAGCGAGAAGGTGTCGAGCTGCGTCGTGCCGGTGATTTCCTTGTCGGGAATCAGCGCATAGTCGACCGAACCATCGGCATAGCTGATCTTCACGAAATAGCGCGCGTCGGCATAAAGCGCCGGCAGGCCGCTGCCGAACGGGCTCGGCAGCGCGAACACATTGCCGCTCTTCGCGAACAGCGGCGGATAGACCTGCGAGGTGCCGTCGGTCGAGCTGGCCGTCAGCGTACCGATCAGCGTCGCCACCGGCGTGTCGATCTTCACCGGCGCGAGCGCGCCGTCGGCCACGCTCGTCGCGTCGTAGCGCAGCGTCGTGCCGTTCCAGCGATACACGCCCGGCGTGGCGGTCTGGTCAGCGAGCGTCGGCGTCGTGTCGAGCCAGTTCTGCATCTTCATCGCCTGGTAGGCCGTGAACTGTGGATAGCAGGCGACGGCATTGCCGTCCTCGCCGCCATTCATCGGATCGTGCTTGCCGACCGATTGCCCGGTCGCCTTGTCGATCACCGGCCCATCCGCGTTGACGCGATACCAGGTGCGGAACTGGTTGTGCACGGTATCGAACCCCCAGGGATTGTTCGGCCCGTTGATGCCGTCGTTCGGATATTCGTCCGCGATTCCCCACTGCTTCGCGGTCCCCTCCGTGAAATGCGACAACCCCAGGGAATGCCCGAGCTCATGGGCGAAAAGGTTGCCGCATTGTCCGCTCGCGTAGTTCCAGGTGGCGGCCCAACCGGTCCAGCCGCCCGAGTAGCCGAAGGTATTGGCATCCTGGTACTTGCCCTTCGCCGCGTCGTAGTACCAGCCGATCCCGATATACGAGCCGAAGCTGTAGGGCGAGGAATCGCCATAGACCGTCGCGCCCTTCGCGTCGCGAATCAGCAGGCCGCGCCCGGTATTGGCCAGGCTGGCGCGAATCGCGAACGGCTTGAGCAATTTGCCATAGAGATCATTGGCGCCATCGGCCGTGACGTCGGCGAATCGGGTGTATTTGCGCGGAGCATGATTACCGCCCTGAAGCACCGCATAATCGAGCTTGAGTGTCGTGTAATCGAAATAATTCAGGGTGCTGACCGGAATCGAGCCGTAATAGTCGCGCGCCAGTTTCGAAATCGGCACTTCCGAGGTAGTGGGATCCTGTGCCGTCGGCCACAGCACCAGCGACAGCCTGCCGATCGTGAAGCGAGCCGGTCGCGCCCACTTGACGGGCGTCGCATCGAGGCTCGCGCCGTTGCCATAGCGGATGCCGAGCGAATACTGCGGCACCACGTCCGCGGCCGGCACCACGGCGCTCCACGCCGCCGTGCTGTAGGGCTGCAGCTTCGCCTGCGTCAGCCCGCTTTCCAGGATGCCGGGCAGGCCGGCTGGCGGCGTCAGGGGCACGCTGTATAAGGTCGTCGCGCCCTGCCTGACATCCAGATAAGGCTGCACGCCAGCCGGGACCGGCGTATCCGGGGTGAACAACAACAGGGCCTGGCGATGGATGATCGGCACGGGCGCCAATCGCGTGCCGCCGCTGCGCGGCACGACGTGAGTCTGCGCGAATTCGATTTTCCCGCTCGGTGCCGACTGGGCAAAGGCGTCGTGTTCCTGTGCAAGCACCAACAGGCCAGCCAATGCCAGCAGGCGTGTCAATTCGGACGATCGATTCATTGGAAAATCCTCTCAGAATATTCGGTTATTAATTTCCCATCACTGTCTCCTGAAAGCGGGTAATTATTTTTTTATCTTCACGATTGCCGAATATTACATCATCGATTTTTCACCAAACAGCATTTCGGATAATAGAAACGCCCATTAATCAAATGGGTCGACAAAGGAAGCCAATTCTTCCCGGCAGGAAACGACACCCCTCGAAACACGCCGGCGCCACCCCGCCCCGCCACCCGCCCCATTCCCCCCGGGAATGACTCCTATCACCGCCACCCGTCTTCTTCGCCCACCCCCGCGCTCGCATCATTCGCTCACCAACCCACCCAACAGGAGCGAACCATGAGCCACTTCCCCGCCTACACCATCGACACCGCCCCGGCCGCATCCAGGGCCACGCTCGAAGCCACGAAAAAGGCCTTCGGCTTCCTGCCGAACCTGCAGGCGCACATGGCCGAATCCCCCGAACTGCTGGCCGGCTATTCCGCGCTCTGGGACCTGTTCTCGAAGAGCACGCTGACGCCGCAGGAGCAGCAGGTGGTCTACCTCAGCGCGAACTTCGAGAACGACTGCCACTACTGCATGGCGGGCCACAGCACGCTGGCGAAGATGGTCGGCATGACGCCCGAATCGATCGCCGCGCTGCGTGCCGGCACCGCCCTGCCCGAGGCGAAGCTGGAGGCGCTGCACCGCTTCGCCACGCTGGTGGTGCGCGAGCGCGGCTTCGTGCCCGAGGCCGACATCGAAGCCTTCCTGGCCGCCGGCTACACGCGCCAGAACGTGCTCGAGGTGATCCTCGGCGTGGCCACCAAGGTGATGAGCAACTACACCAACCACGTGGTGCACACCGAATACGACGCCTTCATGAAGGGCAACGAGTGGACCAAGCCCGCCCAAGCCGTCGCCGCCTGAGCCGCGAAAAACCATGCAGCAGCCGGCGCACGCAACAGGCAGGCCGCGCCGGCCGACGCTCTCTTTCGATCATTCCCCAGGAGTCCATCATGTCCCTGCAACAGAAACTCGACGCCTTCAAGGCAGACTTCCGAGCCGGCAAGCCGCCCTACAATGCGCCCGCGGAAATCCACCCGATCATGGAGCGCGCCACCGCCGAGCTGATCGCCAGCGGCCAGGCCGGCCGCGCGGTCCAGGCCGGCGATCGCGCGCCGCAATTCACGCTGAGCGACCAGGACGGCAAGCTGGTGTCCTCGGCCGACCTGCTGGCCCAGGGCCCGCTGGTCATCACCTTCTATCGCGGCGTCTGGTGCCCTTACTGCAACCTCGAGCTGCAGGCGCTCGACGCGGCGCTGCCGCAACTGCGCGAATACGGCGCGCGGCTGGTCGCGATCTCGCCGCAGACGCCGGTCAACAGCCGCAAGTCGGTACGCGACAACCAGCTCGATTTCCCGGTGCTGAGCGATGCGAAGGGCGAGGTCGGCGCCGCCTTCGGCCTGCGCTTCGCGCTGCCCGACTATCTCGTCGAGCTCTACAGGAAGCTGAAGAACGACCTGCCGGTGACCAACGACGATCCGTCGTGGACGCTGCCGATGCCGGCGCGCTACGTGATCGGCCAGGACGGCGTGGTGCTCTACTCGGAGGTCAATCCCGACTACACGCGTCGCCCCGAGCCGGAAGACCTGTTCCCGGTGCTGGAACGCGCCCGCGTCGCGCGCTGAGCGCCTCGCCTGCCTTCTCTCTCGCCACTGGAGCCGATTCATGTCACAACGCAGCTTCCTCGTCACCGGCGCCTCGAAGGGCATCGGCCTCGCGCTGAGCCGGCGCCTCGCGCGGGCCGGCCATCGCGTGGTCGGGCTGGCGCGCGGCCAGGCGGCCGATTTCCCCGGCGAACTGGTCAGCGTCGATCTCGGCGACGCCGGCGCGACCGATGCCGCGCTGCGCGCGCTGCTCGCGCGCCAGGCCTTCGACGGCGTGGTCAACAACGTCGGGCTGGTGAAGCCGCAGCGGCTCGGCGCGGTCGAGCTCGCGACGCTCGACGAGGTGTTCTCGGTCAACCTGCACCCCGCCGTGCAGACGGTGCAGGCGCTGCTGCCGGGCATGCGCGAGCGCGGCTGGGGGCGGGTGGTCAACGTGTCGAGCCTGACGATCCTCGGCATCGCCGAACGCACCGCCTACGCGGCGGCCAAGGCGGCCCTGGTCAGCTTCGCGCGCTCCTGGGCGCTCGAATTGGCCGATACCGGCATCACCGTGAACGCGGTGGCGCCGGGGCCGACCGAGACGGAACTGTTCCGCGCCAACAACCCGCCCGGCAGCGAGGGCGAGCGCCGCTACCTGTCGGGCGTGCCGATGGGCCGATTCGGCCAAGCCGACGAGATCGCGGCGGCGATCGCCTTCCTGCTGTCCGAGGATGCCGGCTTCATCACCGGCCAGACGCTGTTCGTCGACGGCGGCGCCTCGATCGGCCGGCGCGCGTTCTAGGCGGCGCAGCGGGCGGTGCGACGGGTGGTGCGGCCGGCCGCGCCGCCGTTCAGCGCGGCGCGACCGGCTCGCCGGCCAGCACTTCCTCGACGAAGGCCACGAAGGCCCGCGCCTTCGAGGTCACCAGCCGGCCCGAGGGAAACACCGCCCAGAGGTCCACCGGCGGCAGCGACCAATCCGTCAGCACCGCGCGCACGGTGCCGTTCGCCAGTTCGGGCCCGAACATCCATTCCGACGCCACCGCCAGCCCCATGTCGGCGAGCACGGCGGTGCGCATGCCCTCGGCCGCGCTGACCCGCACGCGCCCCGACACGGCCACCGTCACCTCGGTGCCGTCGCGCCGGAACGACCAGGATTCGCCGCCGCCGCGCTGCGAGTAGATGATCGCCTGGTGACGGCTCAGCTCGGCCGGCGTGAGCGGCGTGCCGGCCTCGGCCAGGTACTCGGGCGTGGCCACCACCAGCCGCCGGCTGCTGGCGATCGGATGCGCCGTCATCGAGGAATCGTCGAGCCGCCCCATGCGCAGCGCCACGTCCACGCCTTCTTCCAGCAGGTCGATCGCGCGGTCGTCGAGGATAATGTCGAGCTGCAGGTCGGGATGGCGGTCGACGAAGGTCTTGAGCGCGGGCAGCACATGCAGCCGCGCGAAGGTCACGGCGGCGCCCACCCGCAGCCGGCCCGACAGCCCCGCCGACGATTCGCGCACCGCCTGCTCGGCCTGGTCGGCCTCCTCGATGGCGAGCCGCGCATGTTCGTAGAAACGCTGGCCGGCGTCGGTCGGCGTCAGGCCGCGCGTCGAGCGCAGCAACAGCCTCGCGCCCAGATGGGCCTCGAGCTGGGCGACGGACTTCGAGACGGCGGGCTGCCCGAGCTTCAGGCGCCGCGCGGCGGCCGAGAACGAGCCCGCCTCGACCACCGCCACAAAGGTTTCCATCGCTGCCATGCGGTCCATCGTCCCCTCCCCCAGTGATTCGAGCCGGTGCATCGGCGCCGGGCAGCAGTCTAGCGCGCATGGCACGGTGGAAGATATCGGCCGCCTCCCGGCCCACGCGATCGCATGCCGTCGCGCCCCGGCATTGCCGAGCGCGCGGCGGCCGGCTTATGCCGATTTCGTCAGCGAGACAGTTCCAGCCAGGACGATGCCGCGCCGCATGGATCAATCATCACAACGCACCGTCCAATTCATTTCATCATCCGTTGAATTAAAGGAAAATCACCTATGCAATTGGAATCAAAATCAAATAAATCGAAGGAAAGTCCATCCGCTTAAATCGCGCGCACGCCCGCCGGGCGCGCTCGCGCGGATTGCCGGCAAGCCGCGGCGAAGGCCGCCGGGCCGGGAACGGTTCCTGAGCCAGACTCATTCCAGCCCCTTTTCAACCTGCTATTCCTGACAGTGCCGGGACAGCGGGATACCCGACTGATCTCATCAAGTCAGCTATCAAATTGATGTAGATACTGCAATTGGTGTTTATAATCCCGGAATAATTTTTCATTTAGTTGAGCAATTGCCGGAATTGCACCGAGATTTATTCATACAACGTCAACAAAGCGGCCGTTAGACTCGTCTGCGCATGTCGAGCGACATGCATGCATGAGGCGCAGTCATCCCGCAGGCGAGTCTTCGGATCCGAAGCCGCCGCGCGATTTTCGAACCAACGGCCGCGTTTGCTGACTTAAATGTATGGACGGATGGCGTTCGCGCCGCGGGCTTCGGCGGGGTTCCGAAGCCGGGCCGGGCGGCGTCGGCGGGTCGGGAGAGCGGCTCGCGAGGCGCCAGGCAGGATGCCCGGGCCGGATTCGGCCCGGCGGCGGCCGTGACGAAACCGGTGCATCATCGTTGTCAGATTAGTAAGCCGGCGGCCCGAGCGCGCCGGCACGAGGCGAGAGCAATCAACTTACGTCAGAGTCAGAGCCACATGTCGAGCCCGAACAAATACTCCGCGCTGCCGTCCTTGCGGGCCCTACGCTACTTCGTGAGCGTGGGCCGGCACCGCAGCATCAAGACGGCCGCCGAGGAAATCCACGTCACGCCCTCGGCGATCAGCCAGCAGATCGTCAAGCTCGAGGAAGAACTGGGCGTCAGCCTGCTGCAACGTTCGCCGCGCGGCATCGACATCACCCCGCACGGCATCCGCTACCTGCAGGAGCTGCAGCAGGTGTTCGACCTGATCCTGCGCGCCACGGACCGCCTGCGCAGCAATGCCAACCATACCGATATCGTCACGGTCAGCTGCGCGCACAGCTTCGCGATGCAATGGCTGGTGCCGCGCCTGTCGGAGCTCTCGCGCGTGGCGCCCGGCGTCGACCTGCGCATCAGCACCACCAACCGCTACGCGGCCTTCGTCGACGACCAGATCGATTTCGCGGTGCGCCACGGCGCGGGCCGCTACCAGGGGCTCAAGTCCGAGCTGCTGCTCGACGATCCGCTCTACCCGATCTGCAACCCGCGCCTGATCGAGCAGGCCGGGCCGTTCCAGTCCTTCCAGGACCTCGGCCGCGTCACCCTGCTGCACGACGAGCGGCACAAGGAATGGCTCGCCTGGCTCGACCGCTACCAGGTGGGCGGCGTGCGCGGCGATCGCGGCACCATGTTCATCGACTCGAACGGCGTGATCCACGCGGCGCTGGCCTGCCACGGCGTGGCGCTGGCCCGCAAGTCGATCATCGCCTCGGAGCTGGCCGACGGGCGCCTGACGATCCTGTTCGACGCGCCGATCACCCCCGAATACGCCTACTACCTGGTCTACCCGGAGCAGACGCTCGACAACCCGAGCGCGCGCGTGTTCCGCCAATGGCTAATGGAAGCGGTGAAGAATCCGCGCCCCGCCGAGCAGCCGGTGGTCCAGCTCAGCGCTGCGGCCGACTGAGGCCGCCGGCAGCCGGCCTCGCCGGGACGCCGTGCCAGGCCGGACATCGGGCCGGACCTCAGACCGAACACCAGGCCGCACATCAAGCCGAGCGCTTGCCGGTCAGCACCGACAGCTTGAGCACGCCGCTCGCCAGCATGGTGCCGAGGATCACCACCGCGCAGCCGAGGAACATGGTGGGCGTGATCGCCTCGCCGAGGAACAGCGAGCCCCACACCAGGCCGAAGATCGGCACCAGGAAGGTGACCGAGACCGCGCGCGCCGGGCCGGCGGTCGAGATCAGGTAGAAGTAGATGATGTAGGCGATGCCGGTGCAGGCCACGCCGAGCGCGATCACCGAGCCCCAGGCCAGCGCCGAGACGGGATGGGCGGGCCAGTACAGGAACATGAAGGGCAGCAGCACGATGGCCGCGCCGATCATGCTGCCGGTGGCGATCGCCAGCGAATCGACGCCGACCAGGAATTTCTTGGTGGCGTTGGCCGAGATGCCGTACAACAGGGTCGCGCCGAGCACGGCGAGCGGCGCGATCGCGCCGGCGCCGAACGAGCCGCCGCCCGTCAGGTCCTTCCAGACCAGGATCAGCACTCCCGCGAAACCGATGAACAGGCCCGCCACGCGCAGCCCGCTCAGGCGGTCGCCGATCCACAGGAAGGCGACGATGGCGGCCCACAGCGGCGTGGTCGCGTTGATCACCGAGGTGATCCCGGCCGGCAGCGTCAGCTCGGCGTAGGCGAACAGGCAGAACGGCAGCGCCTGGTTCAGCACCCCGATCACGAACAGCGGCAGCAGCTTGCCGGACATGCGGTGGAAACCGCGCCGGGAAGCCAGCACGATCGCGAGGAACACCGCCGCGATCAGGATCCGCACCGCCATCAGCGGCACCGGCCCGAACTCGGGCGCGCCGACGCGAATGAACAGGAAGGAGGCGCCCCAGAGGGCGGCGAGCGTCAACAGCAGCGTGAAATTACGGGCGTTCATGTCTTGGCTTGGGGAGGGTGGCCGGCAAACGTTTGTGTAGGAAGGGAAATCAGGGCCGTGCCTCGGCGGGTTCGCCGCGAACCCTGGCGGGATCGGTGTTCGCGCCGCAGACGATGACGGCGACGCGCTCGTCGCGCGCCGGCACGTAGCGTCCCGACAGCAACGCGGCGAAGGCGGTCGCGCCGCCCGGCTCAGCCACCAGCCGCAGCTCGCGCCAGAAGGCGCGCTGCGCGGCGACGATCTCGGCATCCTCGACCGTCAGCATGCGCGCCACGCGCGGCGCGATCACATTGAAGGTATGGCGACCGGCGCGGCGCGCGCCGAGCGAATCGGCGGCCACGCCGCCGACCGTCACGTCCACCGGCTCGCCCGCCTCGAGCGCGGCACCCACCGCACGCGCCGTGACCGGCTCGACGCCGATCACGCGGGTGGCCGTGCCGGCATACCAGGCGCATACGCCGGCCAGCAGGCTGCCGCCGCCCGCGGCGACCAGCACCGTGTCGGGCGCGCCGGCCTGCTGGTCGAGTTCGAGCGCGACCGTGCCCTGCCCCTCGATCAGCTCGGGTTCGTCGAAGGCGTGGATGGCCAGCGCGCCGGTCTCGCGCGCATGCCGCTCGCTGGCGGCCAGCGCCTCGCCGTAGTTGGCACCGCTCACCATCACCTCGCCGCCGAGCTCGCGGATCTGCCGCAGCTTTTCCGGCGGCGTCAGCGTCGGCACGAACACCTGGGCGGCAAAGCCGAGCGTGCTGGCCGCATGCGCGACCGCGATGCCGTGGTTGCCGCCCGAGGCCGCCACCACGGTGCGCGCGCCGTTCACGTCGCCGCGCGCGAGCAGGCGGTTGAACACGCCGCGCGGCTTGTAGGAGCCGGTGTGCTGGCAGGTCTCGAGCTTCAGCGCGAGGTCGAAATCGAAGCCGAAGCTGCCGGCGGCCAACTGCAGCACCGGCGTGCGCCGCACGCGCGCGGCGATGCGCGCATGGGCGGCCACGATGCGCGCGCGCCAGTCGTCGAGCGCTGCCTGCGCCGCCGGATCGTAGAGGGCGAGACCTTGGTCCCGCCCGGCGCCACGCTTCATGTCCATCGCCTGCTTCTCCTTGCCCTCAGGCACTTTCGTCGGCCAGCACGCGGCCGGTCACGCCGGCCAGCGCCGCGCGCAGCACGCGCAGGCCGCCGCTCAGCACGGACTCGCGCCAATCGTCGCGCGGCACGTCGAAGAATGCGCGCAGGGCCGCACGCGCCCGCGCGGCGGCCGGCGAATCGCCATAGGGATCGTTGCGCCAGGCCACCGCCTCGGCGCGCAGCGCGGCCACCGCGTCCGGCACCGGGTGGGTGCCGAACTCGAGCGCGATCGAGGTCAGCGAGCGGCCGAACAGCCAGCGCCGCCAGGCATCGTAGAGCGTGCCGTCGAGGTCGTTCGAGACCGCGCCGCCGGCGCGCGGCGCGCCGAGCGCCGGCCCGAACCAGGCCTGGGCGCGCGCCAGCGCGGCCGAGCCCGGCAGGTCGAACGATACCGGCTGCCCCTCGCCGTAAGGCCCGAGCCCGGTGTGCAGGTCGACCAGCGCGATATCGGCGGCATGGCCGAGGTTCTCGCGCACCAGCTCGCCGATCAGCCGCGCGCTCCAGGTCGTCTCGTTGCCGCCGTAGAACAGCCCGTCCGGATGTCGATACTGGCCGCGCGAGAGCGCTTCCTGGAACGCGGCGATGCCGTGGCGCCCGGTGAAGTCGCGCAGCGACGCGTCGGCGCGCACGCGCGCCACCGGATCGTCGTCGCCGGTCAGCAGGGCGTCGTGCAGCGCGTCGTAGCCGTCGTTGCTTGGGCGCGCCGTGTTCCAGTCGATGAAGTTGCGGTTCAGGTCGACGTTGTCCTCGTTGACGCGCCGATGCCAGGCGAAGCCGAACGGATTGAGCGCATGCACCAGCATCACCGCCGCGTCGCAAGGCAGCTCGCCCGCGTCCTCGCCGGCCAGCCAGGCGCACTGGATCGCCGAACCCGCGTAACCCTCCACGCCATGCGTGCCCGATACCACCACCAGCACGCGCGAGGCGGCGGCCGGCCCGAGCCAGGCCACGTCGGTGGTCAGCGTGACACCGTCCGGACCGCGCGCGGGGTTGCGCACCTGGGCGAGCCGCGCGCCACGCCGCGCCGCCGCCTCGCGAAAGCGCGCGCGCGCCGCCTCGTAGCTGTCGGAGAACATCTCGCCGGCCTTCATCACGCCGCCAGTTCGATGCCCGTGGCGCGATGCCAGTCGACCGTCAGGCCGAGCGAGCTCATCTCGCTGTCGAAGCGCGCCACCGCGCGCTCGCGGAAGTCGGGATAGAGCACGCCGTGACGGATGCCGGTGTCGAGCAGCCCGGAGATGTCGCGCCAGAGGTAGGGGTGGATATGGTCGCGATACCAGTCGCAATGGACCTGGGCGCGCACGCGCTCCTCCGGGTTCTCCTCGAACATGCGCTCCAGCACCTTCTTGCCGAAGGCGAGATGGGTCGCTTCCTCGCGCGCGATCTGGCGGAACGAGGGGAAGATGTCGGGACGCGTCTCGCTCATCTCGGCCAGTTCCTCCATCGCGAGCACGCCCTCGGCATACACGTTCAGGCCGATCAGCACCTCGAGCTCGTCATCGCTCTCGAACAGCTTGTCGAAGCGGTTGTCGATGTCCTTCAGGCGATAGCGCTCGATCAGCGCGTCGTCCCATTGCAGGCCCAGGTGGCGCACGCCTTCCTTGAAGAAGTTCGAGTGGGAGACCTCGTCGTGCGCGTGATGCACCAGGTAGAACTTCTCGCGCAGGTCGTCGCGGCGCGGAATCCACTTCGCGCACAGATCGATGATCTCGAGCTCGGAGAAGTAGAAGTTGACGTTGACCGTCAGGATCAGGTCGAGCAGTTCCTGGCCGCCCTGGTCGAGAATCTTCTTGTAGAGTTCCATGCGTCAATCTCCTTGGCCGCGCTTGAGCAGGTAGCGGGCGAAGCGTGACTTGTCGGCACGCAGCGCCTGGGTGGTGATGTCGAGCAGCGAGCAGAGCAGCGCCACGCTGGGCGTCTCGCTGGCAAGTTCGCTGTCGTGAAACGATGCGCCGAGCCGCTGGGCGCCCATCTGCAGGAAGGCGTGCAGGGGGCTTTCGCGGCTGTCGGAAAAGGCGTCGATGACCAGCGTGGTGTTGAAGCCGCCGACCAGGTAGCGCTTGACCACGGCCTTGAACAACAGTCCCGACAGGCCATACGGCGCGCTGTCGAAACGACGCCGGCGCCAGGCGGGATCGACGATCAGCCGCTGCGGCTCGACCAGTTGCGTATAGCGCTTGAGCGGGCCGAGCGGGAAGAACCGCTCGATCGGCAGGCCGACGCGCGAATCGCCCACCACGCGCACCGTCGCGATCATGATTTCCGCCGCGCCGGCGTGCGGCCGGACGAACACCGCCAGATAGTCGCCGCTGGCGTGATAGTCGTCCTCCACGGCATGCACTTCGTCCTCGACCTCGAGCAAGCCGCGCTCGGCGCCGTAGACGCGTTGCCACAAACCACCCACTTCGCGCATCGACTGCGGATCGTCGCGATCCAGCGTGCGTACCGTGAACTGCGGGAAGGCATCGGATGGCGCCAGCCCGGGGGGAGCCCAGGCTGGCGCAAGCGCTTCCACGACGGTCGATTCATCTTCCGGCATAGGCAGTACTCTCGTTTTCCGAGGGCTGGCGCCGCTCGGGTTCTCTCAGGTTCGGAGGCTGGTGCCCCTCGCTCTTGCCGCGGGTTTTGCCCGTCGGCGCTCTCTCAGGTTCAGGGGCTTTTCGCCCTCTCGGGGGCTTTTCGCCCCTCGTTGCTGTCGCGTCGGGATCGTGATCCCTCGGCTTCCTCGGAATGCGGGAGTCATGGCTCCCTGGCTGTTATTCGGTACCACGCAATGGATGCACGGCGATCGCATGTGCTCGCGCTGGGGCCGGCGGCACGTGCCGGCCCGGGTGCCGCGCCGCGATCAGCGGTATTCGACGTAGTGGAGCGAGTCGTCCCACATGCGCTTGTAGAAGGTTCCCGCCACGTAGGAGGCATGTGCCATCCAGCGCACCTCCTCCTCGTTGAGCGGCGAACGATCGATGATGTCCCACAGCTCGACCACGTGTTCCTTGTCGGTCTCGCCGTGCGAGAAGAAGAAGCTCAGGTTCTCGTGCTTGAGCGGCGTCTTTTCCAGCACCAGCTTGCCGAACCAGGCGCCGTAGCGCTGGCCGATCCCTTCCAGCACGATCGAGCTGGCCAGGCGCGTGCCCGGCATATGCAGCGCGTTGTGCACGTTGAAGGCCACGTAGGCCATCGCCGAGGGTTGCGGCAGCAGCGTCTTCGGATCCGGGCCCTGGTAGCCGGTGGAATAGAGATCGTCGAGGATCCACTTGTAATGCGGGATTTCCTCGTGCGCATGCGCCACCAGGTATTCGCGCAGCTCGGTCAGGCGCGTCGGGCAATTGGCGGCGGCCGCCGCGAACGACATCGAGCCCTGGTAGATCTGGTAGAACAGCGTCAGCAGCAGGTGCTGGTAATCGGTCACGCTCCACTTGCCCGCGTCGAGCGCGCTGAACACACGGTTGCCGGCGAATTCCTCGATCGCCTGGTTCGCCGCCTGGCGAACCGCCTTGTAATCGACTGACACCAATCGCGACTCCGCTTGCTTGAAGGTTCATCCACCGGCGGGCTGGGGCCCGCGCCGGGCGGCTTTCATTTCGTCTCGATTGTCAATCGTCTCGCGAATCGAAAAGAATCGGAAGGTCGATTAATAAATCGATATAAATCTGACGTCGGAGGGCAGATTACCAATGCGAAACAAAGGGAACAAGCTAGATTTTTTTCGGCAGCTTTAGATTGGCTAAAGCTCGATTGCCGCGTGCCGGCGCGGCGCCGGGCCGGCACGATACGCCGGAGATGTCCGCCTGGCGGGGCGCGGCGGCCGGCGCACCGGTCAATGGCACCGGTACCGGCGATGGATGCGAAGAATCGGCCTCGAATCCGATTTAATCAATGAATAAGCCGCTTGTTTCAATTTTGAAAGCTGCGATCACAGAGAAAGACAAGCGCTGGAATTGGTTTCAAGCCCGATATCATTAAAATGTTTTCCGGCATTATGCAAAGAATCGCTTTGATGGCGCAAGTGGCGATCCGCGATTGCCGCGCGGCGAGCATCGACGCCGGCCGGCGTTCAATACTTCGAACTGCTGACCAAGCATGCGGGCCGCTTGGCAGCGCTCGATATCGAGGATCGCGGGATGCCGGGCCGGCACGATCGACACCGATCGATCGGCAAGCGCTCGCGAACGAGACGGCGGGCGGGTGGGAAAAATCCGCGCGGGCAGGACGAGGACGACCCGGCAGCCTCGCCTCGTCCATCGCCCCGCCGCTACCGCGATCGGCGTGATCCGTGCCGCAACCGGCAGGCGCCAGCCCCGAACGTAATCGTCCGTAATCTGATTCTTTGCTTTTCTCGCGAAAAATTACAGGCTCGATTTGATTCGCGCCCTGACCCAAAAAACTTTCAATAATCGCACGTCAATCATTAACAACAGCTTTCCATTTCGACATCTTTCCTCATACTTCACGCCGCGCTCGATCGCCCTGCCCGGCGCCCGTCGAAGCGATCGTCGCGCGCGACGGTCCCCGGCAATCCGACAAAAACCCTGAAAATTCAGCATCACCGATGCGTTTCCCGCGCCCACCACGGTCCCCGCAGCCGCCTTCCTCGATACCGGAAGCCTCATCGCCACAATGGAAAGCACTTCGTAATAAGTCGCATCTTCACATCATTTCAAACCTTACGATCCACATGATCGTTTTATTTCTTTTTTATTAAAAAATGACCGAATAGTCAGAATTCCCCGGCGATCCCTGTCACGAAAACGTAAATAGCCCGCTCCAATAATTCGCCCCGACAAAAAGTTCACGGATCGGCTTTCGTGAGAACGCAAGAAGAACTCATCAACCCACAGGGACCCCAAAATGTCGGTTAGTTCAAAGCTACGCATTCCCCTCCTGCTGACCTCGATCGCGGCAGCCAGCATGCTGGTTGCCTGCGGCGGCGACGATGATTCGTCCTCCGCATCGAACGGCAACGGCGGCACCACCACCTCGACCAAGACGCTCACCGGCACCGTGGCCGCCTCGGCCCTCGTGCCGGGCGGCACCAACGGCGACCCGGTCATCAAGGCCGGCTACTACGCCGGCGCGACGGTGTGCCTCGACGTCAACGGCAACGGCAAGTGCGATGGCAGCGACCCGGTCGCCACCACCGACGCCAAGGGCCAGTTCACGCTGAAGGTGGCCTCGAACGCCACCGGCCAACTGCTCGCCGACATCAGCACCAAGGCCACCAACACGGCCGCCGGCAGCGCCGTGGCCAGCCACCTGGTGCTGCGCGCCTCCGCCGCCCAGGTCGCCGACCAGGGCGCGAACATCGTGATCAGCCCGATGTCGAGCGAAGTGCAGCGCCTGGTCGAAGCGAACAACAGCAGCTACGCCACCGAGAAGGCCAATCTCGCCACGCGCCTGAGCGGCGCCGGCGTGGCCAACGCGGCCTCGTCCGTCACGGTCCCGGCCGGCGACGTGCTCGCCGATGCCGGCAAGCTCTCGGGCGCCGAGCAGGCCGCGATCCTCTACGAGGACAACGCGCTGAGCAACCGCTACACCTACGCGACCACCAAGCTCGATCGCGGCGACCTGTACCCGGACAACCTCGCGGTCACCGGCGGCGATCCCTCGCTGGCGAAGCTGCAGGGCATCAGCAGCAACACGATGGTGACGCCGACCCAGACGCAGGCGCCGATCACCTTCGCGCAGGCCCAGCAAGCCGCCTTCAACGTGGAAGGCATCCCGCGCTACGACGCGGTGTTCATCCTGATGCTCGAGAACCGCTCGATCGGGACCACCACGGGCGGCACGATCGGTATCGAAGGCTCGGGCGACGCGCCGTACATCGCCGGCAACCTCGACTTCACCACCGGCAAGTGGAACCAGGCGACCACCTACTACTCGACCGGCAACCCGTCGGAGCCGAACTACACGGCACTGGGCGGCGCGGACGACTGGGGCATCACCGACGACAACTGGTGGGGCTGCAACGTCGATGCCTCGTCGCTGACGGACGCCGCGTTCAAGGGCGGCACGGCATCGGACGGCCAGCCGCTGGTCTCGACGTCGGCCGTTCCGGCCAACGCCAACGGCGACCTGTCCGGCTTCGGCAACTGCCCGACCGGCTCGAACGCCGCGCATAACATCACCGCGCCGAACCTGTTCACCCTGCTGACGAACTCGGGCCTGAACTGGCGTACCTACAGCGAGTCGATGAACCCGGGCCAGGACGTGCGTACCGACAGCATCGCCGACGCGGCGGTGGTGGCCGGCTACAACGGCGCGGCAGGCACCACGACGGCCGGCATCACCAGCCCGGCGATCGCGATGCCGAGCGCGCTGTACAAGACCAAGCACCACCCGGGCATGGCCTACCAGACCGCGCGTTCGCTGCCGGACTTCTTCGCCAGCAACCGCACGATCTTCGGCACGCAGTACGCCGACGCGATCAAGAGCACCTCGGTGTACCCGGTCCCGCAGAACTACAACTTCGACCAGTTCAGCACCGACCTGGCGAACGGCGACGTGGGCGCGATCAACTTCGTGGTGCCGGACCAGTGTGACGACATGCACGGCACGGGCAACGATCCGACCTGCAAGAACGACAACCTGGTCAAGCGCGGCGACTCGTACGTCCAGCAGGTGGTGAGCAAGATCCAGGCATCGCCGATCTGGAACAACCCGAAGCGCCACGTGGCGATCGTCGTGATGTTCGACGAAGGCGAAGGCAGCTCGACCTCGTGCTGCGGCTGGAACCCGTCGCAGACCAGCAAGGCCGAGCCGCTCACGTTCGCCAACGGCACGTACACGCCGACGGTGACCACGGTCTACAACCACGGCAACCACGGCCACGGCAACTCGATCTTCGGCGTGATCACCAACCATGGTCCGCAGGGTATCCAGGATAGCGACGCGTACAGCCACTTCTCGCTGGTCCGCACGATGCAGGACATGTTCCAGCTCGCCGACCCGGCACCGGGCCAGGAGTTCACCTACCTCGCCCGCGCGAAGTACACGGAGAGCTTCATCTCGCAGAACATCCTGAACCTGCCGGAACTGGCAAGCAGCGCCGATACGCACTTCGACTCGGTCCGTCCGATGAACCATGCGTACATCACGCCTGCCGGCTACACGCAGAAGCTCAATCCTGCCGACATCATCAACACGCAGGAAGCGAATCGCCAGCCGGGTCCGGACAAGACCCAGACCAACATCTGGGCGATCCAGTAAGTCCCGCGTCCGCGGGGAGGCGCCAGCCCGGACGGGCCGGCCCCTCCCCGCTCCGAACGCTTGCGTAGTGAAGCCGGGCAGGCCCTTGAGCACGCCCGGCGATTTCGTTGATGACCCTGTCCGGCCACCCGGCACCGCGCCTCGCGCGACCGGCCGCGCCGAACGACAAACCGAATGCCTGACCAGAAGAAGATAACCGCCATGCGCACGCTATCTCTTGCATTGATCTGTGTACTTACCGCGCTGCTGGCTGCCTGCGGCGACGACTCGTCCGGCGGCGGCGCCTCCGGCTCGTCGGGCGCCTCCGCGCCGGCCGGCGGCAGCAGCACCGCGGCCTCGACGCTGAGCCCCAAGGCGCAGCTCGGCGAGAAGATCTTCTTCGACAAGACCCTGTCGGGCAACAAGAACATGGCCTGCGCGAGCTGCCACGACCCGGCCTATGCCTACGGGCCGCCGAACAGCCTGTCGGTGCAGCTCGGCTCCGATCCGTCGCAGGCCGGCGTGCGCGCGGTGCCCTCGCTGCGCTACAAGTCGATGACGCCGCCCTACAACGACAACGCCGACAACCCCGACGGCGTCACGCAGAACGCGCCCGGCGGCGGCTTCATGTGGGACGGCCGCGCCACCTCGCTGGCGACCCAGCCGGCCCTGCCCCTGCTGAACCCGATCGAGATGAACAACAGCTCGCCGGACGCGGTGGTGAAGGCCGTGCAGAACGGCGCCTATGCCGCGCTGTTCCAGCAGGTCTACGGCAACGCGGTGTTCGGCAACACCACCAGCGCCTTCAACGCGATCGGCGACGCGCTGCAGCAGTACCAGAACGAGGACGAATCCTTCGCGCCCTACTCGAGCAAGTTCGACCTCTACATCGGCAACAAGATCGGCGGCACGCTGACCGCCGCCGAGACGCACGGCCTGCAACTGTTCAACGACACCAGCAAGGGCGCCGGCTGCGCGGCCTGCCACTACGTGGGCGCGAACTTCAACGGCTCGACCGGCCTGATGACGGACTTCACCTACCAGGCGATCGGCGCGCCGCGCAACGACACCTCGATCCCCGGCAACCCGAACCCGATCCCGGCCGACGCGGACGCGAGCTTCTTCGACATGGGCCTGTGCGGCCCCTACGCGACGCTGCACGTGCCCGGCACGGCATCGAGCGGCGCCGGCCCCGATTCGTTCACCGGCGTGAACGTGCCGGACCCGTATTGCGGCCGCTTCAAGGTGCCGACGCTGCGCAACGTGGCCACCCGCAACGCGTTCTTCCACAACGGCGTGTTCCACTCGCTGGTGCAGGTGGTGAACTTCTACAACACGCGCGATACCAACCCCGAGTACTGGTACCCGGCCACCGGCGGCACCGGCGCGCCCACCAGCAACCCGAGCTTCGCGCTGCAGCCGACCTACCTCGCCGGCGCCACCGTCAACCGCTTCAACGACCTGCCGGCCGACTATCGCGGCAACATCGACGAGGAGCTGCCGATGGGCCAGGGCCAGACCGACGCGGGCGGCACCACCGCCGCCGACGGCGCCCAGGCGCGTAGCTTCCACTCGGCGCCGCAGCTCTCGCAGAAGGACATCGCCGACCTGGTCTGCTTCATGAAGACGCTCAGCGACGGCTACCAGGCGCCGGCCACCGCGCCGAGCTCCGGCGACTGCGTGAACTGAGCACCTCCTGTCGCCCGGCCCGCCCGCTCGATGCGCGGCGGGCCGGGCCGTTTTTCCCGACTTTCCGAACCGCTTGCCACTCATGATCCAACGTCTTTCCGCCGCCCTGCTCGCCGTGATGCTGTCCACCGCCGTCCACGCCAGCCCCAGCCCCCAGGACGCCAGCCGCGAGAACTTCACGGCCGCCGTCAACGACTTCCTCGCCAAGCGCGGCCACCTCTGCCTGGGCAAGTACGACTGGCCGATCTACGTGACCGACGAGGACAAGGCCGGCCACAGCGCCGATTCGCTGCAGTTGCCGGTGCTCGAGAAGCTCGGCATCGTGACGGGCAAGGACATGCTGGTGGACGGCCACGACCAGGGCAAGAAGCTGGTCGCGCATGCACGCCAGTACCAGTTGACGGCCGAAGGCCAGAAGTACTACCTGCACATTCCGGAAGTGACCGCGACCGCGATGACGCGCGTCACGCACCCGGCCGATTTCTGCGTGGCCACGCTCACGCTCGACAAGGTGGTGGGTTGGGAGAAGCCGGTGCAGCGCAACGGCGAGACCATGACCTCGGTGCTCTACACCTACAGGATCGATCCGGCGCCGTTCGCGAAGAACCCGGATTTCCTGCGCGTCTACCCGATGGTGCAGCGCGTGATCGAGGGCCAGGGCACGCAGCAGTTGCGTGAAGGCATGCATCTCACGCCGAAGGGCTGGGTCGCCGACGAGATCTTCCAGCGCTGAAGCCGGCCCGGCGGCGGCAAGGCGGGCCGGCGCGCCCGCCTCCCGCTCCTGCCCGCGCGGCCCGAGCCGGCCGCGCGAGGCTGGCGGCGCAGGCGCTGCCTTACTTCATGCCCGGCTCGGCCGCGTCGATGCGCGGCACGAAGCGCTGAGTGCGGATCCACTTGGTGGCCACCCACTTGTCGCCCGAGCCGATCGGCGCACTCGCATGCAGCGAGGCCGGGTCGGAACGCCCGCTGCCGTTGCCGTACTCGAAATAGAAGGCCTGGCCGCGCCGCGGCACCACCGAGCAGCCGACCTGCGGAAACAGCGTCTCGCCGCCGCTCTCGACATCGTTCAGGTACATCAGCAGGGTGCCGACGCGCTGCCCGCTGCGCGCGATCGATTCGGCATTGGCCGGGTTGCCCGGCACGAGGTAGTCGACGTGCGGCGTCGATTCGGCGCCGGCCTCGTAATGCAGCATCTGCAGGCCCTCGCCGTTCTCGACCGGGAAGCCGGTCAGCGCGGCGATGCGCTGCTCGATGCGCGAGATCAGCGGGGTTTCGCCGAGGCGGAAGAACATGCCGTCGCTGCTGCGATGGCCGGCCACGATGTTGCGGCCGGTGACCGGATCGACCACCGTCGAGCGGTTCAGGCGCGGGCGCGCCAGCTCGATCAACTGCCTGCATTCGCCGGCGCTGAGGAAACCGTCGAGCAGCACCGCGGCGGGCCGTTGCAGGCGCAGCAGCACGCGTGTCTCGTGCTGGCCGAGCCGGATCAGCGGCCCGGCCGGCACCCGCAGCGCGGCGGGCTCGTAGCCGGCCCGCGCGCCGCCCACCTCCAGCTTGTCCGCGGGCAGCGGCGTGCCGTACATCAGCGCGGCGGTGACCGCCTCGACCATCGCCGCCGCCACCTCGGGCGCGCTCTGGTGCCCGACCAGCTCCTTGACGAGCGCCTGCGCGTCGACACCGCGCGTCAGGTTCTGCAGGATCCAGTCGCGCACCGGCGCGGGAAAATCAACCGTGATCGACATCGTCGGAAGGGGCGAGGGCTCGCCCGTAAAAAGTGTCGAGATTACGACAGCTTGTTGTCACGACGATGACGGCGGCACGGCCCGGGCCGCTCAGGCGAAGCGCTTCACTTCCTCGCGCCATTGATGCTGCTGGCGCCAGCCCAGCAGGCGCTTGAG
The DNA here is from genome assembly GCF_011753035.1 of Burkholderia sp. Ax-1720. Classification (NCBI taxonomy): domain Bacteria; kingdom Pseudomonadati; phylum Pseudomonadota; class Betaproteobacteria; order Burkholderiales; family Burkholderiaceae; genus Burkholderia; species Burkholderia sp. Ax-1720. The sequence goes on from NZ_VWWK01000021.1 coordinate 27,712, forward strand.
CTTGTCGTTGCTCAGCAGCGTCTGGAACTCGCCGATCGGCTTGTTGACCGGCACGCCCGGGTAATAGCGCTCCAGCAGCACGCGGCTCGGCAGGTCCGAGGACACGTCGTCGGCCGCCACGTTCATGATCTCGAAGCCGAGCCCGTCGGTCTCGATCGCGAGCCGGCAGGCCTCGGCCAGGTCGCGCCCGTCGATATAGCTCCAGGCGATGCGCTTGCGCAGGGCCGGGTCCTTCAGCCAGCCCGGGAATTTCGCGTAGTCCTCGGGGTCGAGCACGTTGCCGATCCGAAAGCAGTAGATGTCGGCGCCGGTGCGTGCCTGGAAGGCCTTGGCGGTCACCTCGTTGACCACCTTCGAGGTCGCGTAGCTGTCCATCGGATCGACGGGGTAGTCCTCGTCCAGCGGGAAATAGGCCGGATCGCGGTGGCGATGGGCGAACACCACGCCGTAGGTGGTCTCGCTGGAGGCCAGGATCACCTTGCGGATCCCCAGCTTCGCGGCCGCGTCGAGGATGTTGTAGGTGCCCATCACGTTGATGCGGTACACCTCGTTGTCGGGGGTCACCATGATGCGGGGGATCGCGGCGAAGTGGACGATCGCGTCGATCGGCTTCGGCTCCAGGTCATCGGCGAACTCCACCGGCGCCGTGCTCGAGGCCAGCGCGTTGAACACCTGGCCGGCATCGGTGATGTCGGTGATCAGCGTGCGCGCGGTGCGCTTGGGCATCGGCACGCGATCCAGGTTCATCACCTCATGGCCGTGCTCGACCAGGTTCTCGACCACCCATTTCCCGGCCAGGCCGCTGCCGCCGGTCACTATCACGCGCTTCGTCATCTGCTGCTCTCCTTCAGATCGGGGTCACATGGCGAGCGCCCACGCGTTCGCCGCTTCGCAGAGCTTAGCGAGGGAAGCCGCCGCAAATCTGTGACGTCCGTCATAGCCCGGCCCGGCTTGTCGGGATCGCGCGCGGCCCGGCCCGCGCCTGGCGCCCCTCGCCTCCGGGACAACCCCGATCCGCTTGTATGACGGGCGTCACAGTTTCCCGTTCGGACCTGCTCGTATGCTTGCCGCATCGACGAACGACAGCCGTGCACGATCCAGGAGACCCGCGTTGAAAGCCATTCCCAGCCACCTCGACACCCATCGCGAAGCGCGCCTGCCGGCCCTGCTGCGCGCCTGCCTCGGGGTGCGCGAATTCAACATCCTCGCGGTGCTGATCGCGGTCGGCGTGCTGATCAGCCTGTTCTCGCCGTACTTCCTCACCACCAACAACCTGATGGGCGTGTTCCGCTCCTTCTCGCTCACGGCCATCATGGCGATCGGCATGATGCTGGTGATCGTGACGGGCGGCATCGACCTGTCGGTCGGCTCGGTGATGGGGCTGTCCTCGCTGGTCACCGCGCTGGCCTTCCAGCACGGCCTGGGCAGCCTCGCGGCGGTGGCGGCGGGGCTGGTGACGGGCATGCTGGCCGGTGCCGTGAACGGCCTGCTGGTGACGCGCATCGAGCTGCCGCCCTTCATCGCCACGCTCGGCACGCTCAGCATCGGCCGCGGCCTGATGTACATCATCACCAAGGGCGTGCCGGTCACGCCGGACGTGCCCGACGGCTTCACCTTCCTCGGCCAGGGCTACCTCGGCTTCATCCCGTTCCCGGTGATCGTGATGGCCGCGCTGGCCGCCTGCTTCGCCGTGATCATGCGCCGGACCCGCTTCGGCCGGCACGTCTACGCCACCGGCGGCAACGAGACGGCCGCCCACCTGAGCGGCGTGCGCACGCGGCGCGTCAAGTTCCTGGTCTACCTGCTGTCGGGCACCATCGCGGCGCTGGCCGGCGTGATCAGCTTCTCGCGCTTCGTGTCGGCCGAGCCGGCCGCCGGCTTCGGCGCCGAGCTCGACGTGATCGCGGCCGCCGCGATCGGCGGCGCCAGCCTGTCGGGCGGCATCGGCAGCGTGGAAGGCGCGGTGATCGGCGCCGCGCTGGCCGGCATCATCGCCAACGGCGTGGTGCTGCTCAACATCGATACCTACGCACAACAAACCATCACCGGCTGCGTGATCCTGATCGCGGTCAGCATCGATATCTGGCGGCTGCGCCGCAAGGCGCGATGAATTCGGTCGCGCATCCCTGAACGTCCCTTCCCTCCTTCTCGACACACCATGAGCAAATCCGGTCTGCTTCGCACCACCCTGGCCAAGGGCCTGGGCATCCTCCTCGCGGCTTCCGCGCTGGGCGGCCTGGCCGCGCAGGCGGCCGCGGCCAAGGATGCGAAATCCATCTCGATCGCCGTGATCCCGAAGGTCGCCGTGCCCTTCTTCGACGACTGCAACACCGGCGCCAAGGGCGCGGCCGACAAGCTCGGCGTGCAGTACCAGTGGGTGGTGCCGCAGAACACCCAGGGCTCGACCCAGGTGCGCATCATCGAGGACCTGATGGCGCGGCACGTCGACGGCATCGCGATCTCGGTGAACGAGCCGAAGTCGGTGGAGAGCGTGATCCGGCAGGCGCAGCGCAACGGCATCAAGGTGCTGACCTACGATTCGGATTCGCCCAACAGCGGGCGCTCGATGTACATCGGCACCAGCAACGTCGCGGCCGGCGCGACCATGGCGGCCACCATGGCGCGCGCGATCGGCAGCAGCGGCGAGGTGGCGATCATCACCGGCCAGCTCGGCGCCGTGAACCTCAACGAGCGCATCGCCGGCATCAAGCAGGAGCTGGCCAAGTATCCCGGCATCAGGATCGTCGAGACGCAGGGCACCGACGACGATCTCGCACGCGGCGTCTCGGTGGTCGAGACCACGCTGCGCGCCCATCCGCAACTGAAGGGCATCTTCGGCGTCAGCCAGGTGGGCGGCCCGGCCGTCGCCAAGGTGCTGGCCACGCGCGAGTTCGGCGCGCAGAAGGGCAAGCTCGAGGTACTGGCCTTCGACGACCTGCCCGATACCGTCAAGGGCGTGAAGGATGGCCTGATCCAGGGGATCATCGTGCAGCGGCCGGTGACCATGGGCCGCCTCGCGGTCGAGCACCTGTATGCGCAGATACAAGGCACCGAGGCCGGCGCCAAGGACATCGACACGGGCGTGACGGTGGTGACCAGGGACAACCTCGGCAGCTACAGCAAATGAGCCCGCCGCGAGCGCCGGGCGCGAGGCAGCCGATGACACCCTACCTCGAAGTCAGCCGGATCTCGAAGACCTTCCCCGGCGTGCGCGCGCTCGACCAGGTGAGCCTGCACGTCTCGCGCGGCGAGGTGCTGGCGCTGGCCGGGGAGAACGGCGCCGGCAAGAGCACCCTGATGAAGATCCTGACCGGCGTGCTGCAGCCCGACGCGGGCGGCACGATCGCCGTCGAGGGCCGCCCGGTGGTGCTGGCCGACAGCCATCATGCGCGCGCGCTGGGCATCGGCATCATCTACCAGGAGCTGTCGGTGGTCGACAACCTGAGCATCGCCGAGAACATCTTCCTCGCCCGCGAACCGCTCAACCGCCTCGGCTTCGTCGATCGCGCGCGCATGAATCGCGAGGCGCGCGAACTGCTGGCCGGCATCGGCATGACGATCGACCCGCGCCGGCTGGTGGGCGAGCTCAGCGTGGGCCAGAAGCAGATGGTGGAGATCGCCAAGGCCGTGTCCTGCCAGCCCCGCATCCTGATCATGGACGAGCCCACCGCCTCGCTGAGCCATCACGAGACGCGCCTGCTGCTCGAGCTGATCGCCAGGCTGCGCGCGCGGGAGATCGGCGTCGTCTATATCTCGCACCGGCTCGAGGAACTGTTCGAGCTGGCCGATCGCGTCACCGTGCTGCGCGACGGCAGCACGGTGGCCGACGCGCCGATGGCCGCGGTGGACCGGGCCTGGCTGGTGCGCAAGATGGTGGATCGCGAGCTGGACGAGCTCTACGCGAAATCGGCCTCGCACGCGACGCGCGAGGTGGTGCTCGAGGTCGAAGGCCTGTCGATGCGCTCGCGCCAGGGCGCGCCCGGCTGGGTGCGCGACGTGTCGTTTCGCGTGCATCGCGGCGAGATCCTCGGCATCGCCGGGCTGGTGGGTGCCGGGCGCACCGAGATCATGGAGATGATCTTCGGCATGCGCCCCGCCTCGGGCGAGGTTCGCGTGGCGGGCAGGCCCGTCGCGATCCGCGGCCCGCACGACGCGATCGCGCACGGCATCGGCTTCGCCACCGAGGATCGCAAGGGCCAGGGCCTGGTGGCCGGCATGAGCATCCGCGAGAACTTCAGCCTCACGCATCTCGAATCCTATTCGCCCTGGCAGTTCGTCAGGCATGCCGAGGAAGCGCGGCGATGCCGCGAGTTCGTGCGCGAGCTCGGCGTGAAGACGCCGTCGATCGAGCAGAAGGTGGTCAACCTGAGCGGCGGCAACCAGCAGAAGGTGGTGCTGGCGAAATGGCTGGCGCGCCGGCCGCGCCTGCTGATCGTCGACGAGCCCACGCGCGGCATCGACATCGGCGCCAAGGCCGAGGTGCATGCGCTGCTGGCGCGCCTCGCCGAACAGGGGGTGGCGATCATCGCGATCTCCTCGGACCTGCAGGAAGTGCTGGCCATCAGCGACCGGATCCTGGTGGTGCGCGAAGGCCGCGTGACCGGCGATTTCGCGCGCGACGAGGCCAGCCAGGAACGGGTGATGGCGGCCGCCACGGCCTGAGCCACGCACCCGGCATATCGATCATTCAAGGGAATCGCAGACAACATGACCACCATCGTCGTCATCCATACCGGCCCCGTCACGGTGCAGCCGCTCAAGGACCAGTTCAGGCAGCAGCTTCCCGACGCGCGCATGATCAACATCGTCGACGACAGCCTGCTCAACGACGTGCGCGCCGCCGGCCACCTGACGCCGGCCGTCACCGCGCGCCTCTATACCTACATGGCGAACGCCCAGGCCATGGGCGCGGACTACATCCTGAACGCCTGCTCCTCGGTGGGCGAGGCGGTGGACGTGCTGCGCGGCATGATCGACACGCCGATCGCGAAGATCGACGAGGCGATGGCCGACGAGGCCAGCCGCATCGGGCCGCGCATCGGCGTGCTGGCTACCGTGCCGACCACGCTCGAGCCGACCGTGCGCCTGATCCGCAAGAAGGCGCAGCAGGCCGCGCGCGAGGCGCGGGTGGTGGAGCGCGTCGCGGAAGCCGCCTTCGAGGCGCTGCTGGCCGGCGACACCGTGGGCCACGACGCGATCCTCAAGCAGACCATCCTGGAACTGGCCGAGCAGGTGGACGTGATCGTGCTCGCGCAGGTGTCGATGGCGCGGCTGCAGCCCTCGCTCGGCACGCTGCGCGTGCCGGTGCTGTCCAGCGCCGCGAGCGGCGTGGCAGCGCTCAGGCAGGCGCTGGCCGGGCGCGAACGCGTCTCAAGCGTTGGCTGAGCTGGGCTTGATCTCGTCGCGATAGGCCGGCTTCGCCAGCGCGGCGCCGGCCGCGACCGGCGGCATGGCCGGCAGGTCCAGCTCGGGCAGGTGGCGCGAGACGAACAGCGGCGTGAGCACGATCTTGCGCTGGTGCGTGTCGACCAGGCCCTCGGCCTTCAGGTCGCTCAGGTGCCGGTTGACCGACTCGCGCGAGGTGCCGATGAAGTCCGCCAGCTTGTCCTGCGCGATCGGCAGGTCGATCAGCAGCGCGCCGCCGCCGCCCTCGTGGGCGAAGGGGCTGCCGATCTGGCCGGCGAACATCGACAGGATATTGACCAGGCGCTTGCGCACGTCGTGCAGCGAGAGGTTCTCGATCAGGCGCTGCGCCTCCTGCCAGCGCTGGTGGTGGCTGCGCAGCACGAAGCGGCTGATCACCGGGTAGCGATCGAGCAGGTCGCGGAAATTCGCCTTGTTGATGTAGCAGATGCGGCAGTCGGTGAGCGTCTGCGCGTAGTGCGAGTAGCCGGCTTCGTTGAGCACGTCGCCGTCGCCGAAGATCATGCCGGCCTTGATGAAGGACAGCGTGATCTCCTGGCCGTCCTCGGTGATGCGGTAGAGCCGCAGGTGGCCGACCTTGAGCAGGTAGACATAGTCGCTGCGTTCGTCGGGACGATAGACCACGGCGTTCTTGCGCAGCGCCCGATGATCGCTGAACGCGGGCATCACGTCTTCCAGGCAATTCTTTTCAATCAGCGAGAGAAGCTCGCTCTTTCCGACGAACCACATCGCATGTCTCCTTTCATGAGCGTCGTGTTCCCGACGCATGTCCTCATCGAATCCGGCGCGGCCCCGGCAGGCGTTGGGGGGGCGGATCGGCGCGCCTCGCACCGGCCGGGCCAGCGGGGCTAGCGTAGCAAGAACAACCGCCCGCGCGCCAGCTTCGCATGAGATCGCAGTCCCGCGCGGCGCGGACGGCGAACTGACAGCCTGTAAGTGTCGGACCACGCTGCCGGGCCATGACGCATCATGCGCCAGGCCGCGAATTCCGGCAGGCTCGCCGGATCGCCGCCATGCGGCGCCGCCGGTTCAGGCCGTGCCGCGCGCGTAGCGGCCCAGGCCCTCGGCCAGCGCCGTGAACACCGCCATGCAGCGCGCGCTGCGCCGCAGGTCCTCGTGCATCGCCACCCAGGTGTCCAGCGTCAGCGAGATCGCGCGCGGCAGCAGGCGCACCAGCTCGGGATCGCGCGCGCCCAGCGCCACCTGACACAGGCCGATGCCGAAGCCGGCGCGGATCGCCGCCAGTTGCGCGAGATCGCTGTCGGTGCGCAGCGCGAAATCCTCGCGCGTGAGCGGCGCGATGCGGTGGCTCAGGGAACGCACGAAGGCCGTCTCGCGATCGAAGCCGATCAGCGTGTGACGCGACAGCTCGGCCATCGTGCGCGGCGTGCCATGCCGCGCGAGGTAGGCCCGGTGCGCATGCAGGCCGATCTCGATGCTGCCGGCGCGGCGCACCAGCAGCGCGGCCTGCTCCGGCCGGAACATGCGCACGGCGATGTCGGCCTCGCGGTGCAGCAGGTCGTCGACGCGGTTCGACAGCATCAGCTCGATGCGCAGCGCCGGATGCGCCTCGCGCAGCGCGGCCAGCATCGGCGGCAGCACCTCGACGCTCACCACCTCGCTGGCGGTGATCCGCACCGTGCCGCGCACGCCGTCGCCATGGCCGCTCGCGGCGCGCCGCAGCGCGGCGGCCGAGGCGGCGATGGCCGCCGCGTGCGGCTGCAGCTCGCGCGCGGCGTCGGTGGGCGCGTAGCCGTCCACCGAGCGCGTGAACAGCGTGAGGCCCAGCGCGGCCTCCAGGCTCTCGACATGGCGGCCGACGGTGGGCTGGGCGAGGCCCATCGCGCGCCCCGCCGCCGACAGCGAGCCGGTGTCGAGCACCTGCAGGAAGCTGCGGTACCACTCCCAGTTGGGCTCGCGGCTTGCCGCCTGGCCCGCTTCAGCGTCGCTCATGGTATGCATTTATGTATGGATGAGCCACGATATTAGCCAATTTTCATTCAGGCGCGGGAAGACCACACTGCAGGGCATCGAAGGCGGCACCGGGCCGCCGACAACAAGGAGCCTCGATATGTCGAAAATCGCCCTGTTCGGCGCCGCCGGTGCCATCGGCCAGAGCATCGCCGCCGCGCTGCGCGCCTCGCAGCGTCCCTATCGCGTGGTCGGCCGCAACGCCGCGGCCCTGCAAGCCGGCTTCGGCGACGATCCGCTCGCCGAGATCGCCACCTGGGATCCGGATGCGCCGGGCTCGATCGAGGCCGCCGCGGCGGGCATCGACACCCTGGTCTACCTGGTCGGCGTCAATTATTGGCAGTTCGAACTGCATCCCGCCCTGATGCGCAAGACCATCGACGGCGCGGTGGCGGCCGGCGTCAAGCGCATCGTGCTGATCGGCACCGTCTACCCCTATGGACGGGCGCAGGCCAACCCGGTGCGCGAGGATCATCCACGCGAGCCGCACACGTTCAAGGGCAGGATGCGCAAGGCGCAGGAGGACCTGCTGATGGAGGCGCACGCCGAGGGCCGCATCGAGGCGACCGTGCTGCGTCTGCCGGACTTCTACGGCCCGGGCGTGACAGCCAGCATGCTGCACGGCGCGATCCGCGCGGCTGTCGAGGGCAGCACCGCCGAGCTGCTGGGCCCGCTCGATCGCGACCACGAATTCGTGTTCGTGCCCGACGTGGGGCCGGTGGTGGAACGGCTGCTCGACACGCCCGCCGCCTATGGCCGGATCTGGCACCTGGCCGGCGCGGGCACCACCAGCCAGCGCGTCCTGCTCAACGAGATCGAGCGGCAGACCGGCCGCAAGCTGAAGCTGCGCGTGGCGAACAAGACCATGCTGCGCGTGCTGGGGCTGTTCAGCCCGATGATGCGCGAGCTGGTGGAGATGAACTACCTGATGACGGAGCCGTTGATCCTCGACGACACGGCCCTGCAGAAGCTGATCGGGCCGATCCGCAAGACGCCGTATGCCGAGGGGATCCGGCTTTCGCTGGCGGCGCAGGCCGCGCGCGTGGCGGCCTGAAGCCCGCAAGCGCGTGCCTGGAACGGCCGGCGCGGGCGCCGGCCGCCGGCGCGCTCACATCTTGCCGATACCGGCCAGGATCGCCCCGCGTACCTGCTGCAGCGCGGAACGCGCGTTCGCGATCTCGGTATCGCGCGGCTTGTCGCCAGCGCCCTGGGTGATCTGCTTGAGCACCTCGGGATCGATCGCGGCATCGAACATCCGCTTGACGGCCAGTTCCGCGTACAGCTTGGCGTCGGCCACCAGCCTGGCGGCCTGCATCACCAGCTCGTTGCGCTTGGCCTGGTCCTTCTCCGAGCCCAGATCGCGCCGGTGCTCGAGGACGAACACCAGGCTGCTCATCGACTGGGTGAAATCGCGGCTGGCACGGCCGAAGGCGACCGAATGCGGATCGGAGCCGGTCACGATCCGGCCCCGGTTGACGGTGGTATCGAAGGCGCCGCCCGTCAGGCTGCGCTGCAGGGAGGCGACGCTGGCATGCAGCACGCGCCCCTCGCTGGTATCGCCGATCTTCGAGCGGATCATCATGTCCGCCACGTCCCGGATTGCCTTCAGCAATCCGGCGGCGAACAGGTGGTCGCCACGCTTGCTGGTATTCATCGCCTCTGCTCTCTCTTCGTTGTTGTCGATGTTGCGGGCTCCCCCGGCGCGCGGTCGCCGGGGCCACGATACTGTAGGAGAAAATCGAGCAGGGCGAAAGCGCCGGGCGTCCCGGCTTCAGTCCTTGAGCGTGTCGAGGAAGGCCAGCGTCAGCTGGGCGATCCGGTCGACCTGCTCGTCGGTCGCGAAATGGCCCGCGTCGAGCACGTGGATCTGCGCATCGGGCAGGTCGCGCCGATAGGCCAGCGCGCCCGGCACCAGGAACGAGGGATCGTAGCGGCCCCACATCACCAGGGCAGGCGGCCGGTGCTCGCGCAGCCAGGCCTGCCAGCGCGGGTAGGCGGCGACATTGTTGCGGTAGTCGTAGATCAGGTCGCCCTGGATCTCGCGCTCGCCCGGCTTCGACAGGAAGGCGTATTCGTCGAGCCAGGCCTGCGGATCGTAGCGCTCGGGATGCGGGCTGGCGATGATGTGACGGTTGCGGGTCAGCACGAAGGAGGTGAAGTTGTCGAGCACCTCGGGATGCGCGTCGCGATCGGCCCAGTAGCCGGCGATCGCCTGCCAGTTCTTGCCGAGCCCTTCCTGGTAGGCATTCGCGTTCTGGATCACCAGGGCACGCACGCGCTCGGGATGCGCCTCGGCGATGCGAAAGCCCACCGGGCCGCCATAGTCCTGCATCAGCAGCGTGTAGCGGCCGAGCTTGAGTTGTTCGAGCAGGGCATTGGTGGTTTCGGCCAGGTGATCGAATGTATAGGTATAGCGCGACGGCGGCGGTGCATCGCTTTCGCCGAAGCCGGGGTAGTCCGGCGCGATCACGTGGTAGCGCGTCGCCAGCAGCGGGATCAGCGATGCGTACTGCTTCGACGACGACGGATAGCCGTGCAGCATCACGACCACCGGCGCATCCTTCGGCCCCGCCTCGCGATAGAACACGCCGACGCCGTCCAACTCGACGCGGTGGTAGGTGGTGGTCGAGGCATCCGAGGGCGTCGTGGCGGGCTCGGCCGAGGCAGCCGAGGTACCGAGCACGCCGGCCAGTGCGCCGGCCGCCAGCATTGCGCCGAGCCGGGCCAGCAGCTTCAGCGGCGTTCGATTCTTGTTCATCCATACTCCTAAGCAAATAGATTGCAATCCAGCGGTCCCGATCGTGTCGATCGGATCAGATGCGTGCGTCGGCCACGGCCTTGGTGTCGATGTACTGGCGGAAACGCGCGATCCGGCCGCTCCGCACCGTCCAGACATGCGCGTAACCCGCGTCGGCGGTCTTGCCGGTCGCGCCATGCGTGCCGACAAAGCGCCCGATCGATACCACCGTCTCGCCCTCGCTCACGAATTCGGTGGGCGCGATCCGGAAGCTCGACCACTCGGCCATCAGCGGCGCGAGCAAGCCCTCGGCCACCGCCTGCGGCCCGCGCTCCTTCACCTGGTAATGCCACATCGTGGTCCATTCGATGTCGTCGGCCATCAGCGCGAGCGCCTGGGGCGCGTCGCCGCGCTCCAGCGCCGCGTAGAAGTTCTGGACGATTTCGACCGCGGTAGTCATGGTGATGTCTGCCTTCTGAAAGTGAGGAAACGAGGGGCGCCCAGCCCGATGCGGGGCGCTTCCCGGGTCATGTCGATCAACCGTGGGCGTAACGTAGCATCGCCATTGGTAACCTGTCAAAGTATATTTTTACGGTTACCAAATCGAAGCGAACGAAGTGGCGACGCGGCCTGGGCAGGCCGGTGATATCGATGGGGAAGGTGATGAAGCGAACAAGCGCCGGCATGCCGGCGCTTGCAGGTGAAGCGAGGAAGGATGGGGAGCAGGCGCCTTGTCGTGGCGCGCGGGCCTATTGGATCGCGTCGGGCTTCACCTCGATCCAGTTGCGATCGGCCGTCACGCGCTGCCCGAGCGCCTTCTGCCGCGCCGCCGCTTCCGTCCGCCAGCGACGCATCTCCTTCAGGTTCTTGTCCTTCTTGTCGACCCAGACGCGCACGCCGCCATGTTCGACGTCGGTGGCATTGAGCAGCATGTAGCCATCGGATATCGGCGTATCGCCGGCCACCAGCACCGGCTTCTTCCATTGGTCGATATAACCGACGATCGAGCCGAGCTTGCCCTCGTACCAGGTCATCGGGTTCATCAGGTAGGGGGTGATCACCAGCGAGCGGTTGCGCATCTCGTCGTAGTCGCCCTTGCGGATCTGGATCCGCGAGGTGGTCAGCGCCTGCGTTTGCGGATCGCGCAGCAGCGTGGTCACGCCGATCACGTTCTGCGGCTTGACGTTGTAGCCGTATTTCGGATCCGCCACCACCATGCGCGTGAGTTCCTCGTGCGCGGCCGTCATCACGTAGACGGTGATGCCGTTCTCGCGCAGCTTGTTGTACAGCTCCTGCATGCCGGTGAAGAAGCGCGGCGGCTCGACCGTGCCCTCCTCCACCTTGTCGCCGCTCCAGTAGCGGATCGGGATCGGCTTGCGCGTGGCCAGCATGGCGTCGATCTGCGTCTTCAGCTCGGCCAGCGACAGCCCCGAGAAGGCCTGGGCGATCCAGGGATAGCAGACCAGGTCGTCGATCTCGCAGAGCCGGTAGTAGTAGCTGGTCAGCGATTCGCGGTAGTCGGGCGTGTCCTTGAAGGGGATCAGCTTCAGCGAGGGATCGAGCGTCTCGCGCGTGAGCCGCCCGTTCTGCTCCAGGTAGGGGAGCAGCGATTCCTCCAGGTCGTAGCGGTAGGTGGTGTTGTCGGCGTCGAATACCGCGTAGTCGCCGCGATTGGCGTGGGCGGCGATCATCGCGTCGAGCTTGCGCGCCGCCTCGGGCGGCCAGTGCGCCAAGTCGGTGGCGCCCGCCGAGGCGGCGAAGGCGAACAGGGCGAGGCTGGCGGCGGCAAGGCGCCGGACGGATTTCGGCATGGAGGGCTCCTGGGGATCGCTGCGGCAGCGTCGATTGTGCAGACGCTTCGCGATCCGAAGCGTCACGAAAACGTCACACACTTGTCTACCCGCGCCATGCCGCCGGCAGGCAGCGGCCCGGAGGCCGCGCCGCCGCCTGCCTCAGCGTTTCGCCACCGCCGCGCCGTCGCCCAGGTCCACCGCATAGGCCAGCGCCAGCTTGCCGAACTTCAGCGCGTGGTTCGCCTGCCGGTCCGAGTTCGCCAGCGTGTCGTTGACGGTATGGATATACGGGCTGTCGTTCTGGTCGGCCTCGAACGGGAACGAGGCGCGATAGCCCTGCGCGGTCCACGAGGCATGATCCGAGCACGCATAGCCGCACACCGAGGTTCCCACCGAGAGCTCCGGCAGGTAGGTCTTCGCGAGCGTCTGCAGATAGCTGTTCTGCGCGGCGTTCGTGTAGTCGGTGATCAGGTAGATATCCTTGGCGTCGCCCTTGTAGTTCGTCATGTCGAGCTGCAACACGCCCACCACGTTGACGTTCTGCGCGCGGAACTGCTTCGCGATCTCGTTCGAGCCCAGCAGGCCGGCTTCCTCGGCCGAGTAGCCAATGAACTTGATGGTGCGCTTCGGCTTGTAGTTGTTGGCCAGCATCACGCGCAGCGCCTCGGTCAGGCTGGCGATGCCGGAAGCATCGTCGTCGGCGCCCGGCGCGCGCGTGTTCTCCGAGGTCCGGCCGACCGTCGAATCGAGGTGGCCGCCCAGCACCACCGTGCCCGCCGACGGGTCGCTACCCTGGATGGTCAGGATCACCGACTTCTGCGCCCACTTGCTGTGCGTGAACTGCTCGACCGTGATGTCCCCGCGCGAGCCGGCCAGTTGCTTCCATTGCTGGGCCAGCCAGTTCGAGGCGGCCACGCCATGCGAGGTGGTGTAGTAGCGATTGGTGAAGTTGGTCGAGAGCGCCGTGATGGTGCTGACGATGTTGCTGGCCTGCAGTTGCTGGACCCATACCGCGATCGGCTGGGCGCTGGCGAGCGCGAAGTCGGCGTCGGCGGCGGCCTCGGCCTGCTTGGCCTGCGGCGCCGGCTGCAGCGCGCGCCGCGCCGCGTCGAAGGAATCGTGCACGATGAAGCCGGGCCCGTGGCCGCGCCCGTGATGCACGGCGTAGGCGAGCTCGCCGAGCACGGCGTCGTCGACGCGCGCGATATGCACGGTCTCCTCGTGCGCGGCGCCGTCGGCGGTCTTGCCGGCGGAAAGCGTGGTGCTGTAGAGCGAGGCCGCGCCGGCATCGAGCTGCCGGAGCTGCTGGAAGGCCGGATCGCCGAGCGTGATCCAGACCGGCGCCGCGTGCGCCGCGGCCGCGAACAGCGCGCCGCACAGCGCGAGCGCCAGGTGTTTCGGTTTCGGTAGAGGCATGGTCGTCCCGTCAAGGGTCATGATGTCGAGAAATCGGCGCGCGCCGCGGGTCGCGCGGCACGCGCCGGCCAGGCGATCCTCAGGATTTCTGCGGCACCGTCACGGCGTAGGTGCAGCTCTTGTTGTAGGCGTTCGCGATCGCGTTGATCTGCGTGCTGCTGTAGCCGAGCGCCGAGGCCGCCGTGATCACGGCCTGCGCGGCCGCCTTCTGGTTGGTCGAGCCGTTGGTCATCGACAGGCCCTTCAGGAAGGCCTTGTCCATCGCCTGGCCGCCGATCGCGTCGCGCGCCACCAGATTGCACGAGGCCCAGTACTGGCCGGCCGTGTGGATCTCGGAGCTGCGGATCTGCGCATAGGTGCGGCCGACGTTGTAGTTGGTCACGCGGCCCGGCCAGAATTCGTTGTGGCCGTCCCAGTTGTAGACCCAGTTGTACTGCGCGTCGGACGGGCTCCACTGGTTGAAGTCGCGGCTGTAGCCGGCCGCCAGGTAGTCGCCCACGCCTTCCGACAGGCCTTCCGATTGCGACAGCCCGCCGTTGGTGATCCAGTCGTGGATGCCGTGGCCCAGTTCGTGGATCACCACGTCGGCGTCCTCGGCGTCGTCCACGCCGCCCTGGCCGAAGGTCAGCTGGCCGCTGCCCGACGAATAGGCCGAGTTGTCGTCGCCCGATTCGCCATGCGGATCGAACTGCACGCCGCCCGTGTACTGGTAGGGCAGCGCCTTGATGCCCAGCGTCTGGTTCACGTAGCGCAGGAAGGTATCGATGTGGTAATAGGCGTTGACGGCCTCGAAATAGAGGTTGCCGCGCGTGAACTCGAAGGCCGGCGAGGACTGCACCGGGCAGGCGTTGTCGCGCGGCGCATCGAAGTCGACACAGGAGGCGAACGGTCCCGACAGCGAATAGCTCGCGCCCGATTGCTTCAGGTCCTTCAGCGTCACGCGCACGCGCGCGGCGGTCAACTGGGTGGAATCGGCGTTGTTGTTGTCCTTGTAGCCGGTGCTGCCGTAGCTGCTCTTGGTGGAGGACAGCGGATCGGGGCGGAACACGTAACCCGAGCCGTCGACGGCGTAGAAAGCCTTGTCCTCGGCGCGCAGCACCTCGCCGCTGGTCGCGTCGATCAGCAGTTCCCAATCGCCCTTCGGGCCGCCGTCGGGCCGGCCGCGCACCTTCCAGGCCGTGTGCGTGCCGGCCGCGTCGCGGAACGCCACCAGTTGCGCCTCGGCGTTGCGCAGCTCGCCGATGCCGAGATAGCTGCGCGCGCGATCGAGCGCCTGCTGCTGGTCCACCGCCTGCGTCTTGGACGCCTTGGGCGCCACGCCGCCGATCGCATTGCTGGCGACGTACAGCACGCTGCCGTCCTTGCCGATCGTCACGGCGATCTCGCTGCCGTAGACGGGCAGCCCCGCCGCCACCTGCCGCAGCCGCACCACCGTGAAATCCGGGTCCTGGCGCTGGGACACCAGCTCGAGGCCGGCCAGCGCGGTCGCGTCCAGGCCGAGCTGCCCGGCCTGCGTGGCCAGGAAATCGCGGGCGGTCGCCTCGGGCGTCGAGGCGGTCTTCTTCACGCGGTAAGCCGGGTTCGCGAGCGTGACCGACACCGCGCCGGTGCTGCTCGGCGCGGCCTCGCCGCCGGCGGCGGGCTTGGCCACGCCGCGCGTCAGGCTCTCGCGCAGGTTCTCGGCCTGCGGGTTGCCGGGCTTCGACTGTGCCGCGACGCCATGCACCATGCCGAGACCCAGTGCGATGCTCAATGCGAGCGGCAATGCCTTGCGTGCTGTCTGCATGTGTTCACCTCTTGCTACGGTTAGGTTGGAACCGCGCCCGGGGCGGGTCGCGGGTACGGCAGGTACAACCAGGCGCCGCGCGTCGGCACGACGATGCCGTCACGCAGTGCGAGACTGCGATGCCTTGGTTAGTGAAACTAAGTATCTTGCGCGGACCGGGCGCGCGAAGCGGGCGCGCTGGCTACGAGGTGCCGGAAGGCGGCGGGCGGACGGAGGAAACCGGGGATTGGCCGCTTGCTTGCATCGTCATCTGATACCCCTCGATGGATCGAAACGTCGATGGTGCCGCGGCAGCGATGCGTACCGATTGTGTCGGCCGGATTCTCGTGCAGCCCGCGGAAGTGTCGGACATATTACAGAATATTTTCTTGGAGATTGCGAATTATTTTCGATACTTCTTTCGTTGAAATCCTGCATTAACAAAATGACCGCCGCATGCCGCCGAAGCGGCATGAAATACCGGCCGCATCGCCTTGTCGCTTATGGCGCGGCAGGAACGAATCCATTCCATTTCGCGTCGATTGCGCTGCCAATGCGGATTCTTTTATTTATGGCAATTGATCACGATTCGATTAAAGATAAACGCGATCATCGACGGCAGGCTGAATGGCGCCGGTAAAGCGGCATCCATCGCGATAGCCGGGCGAACCGGTTCCGGTCGCGGCCCGCGCGAACCCGCGCGTCAGCACTGGCACCGATGGAAGCGGTTCCGCCCCGCCCCTACAATGCGCCATGGACATTCGTTACGTGCAGAGCTTCGTCGCGGTGCTGGAATGCGGTTCGATCGCCGAGGCCGCGCGCCGGCTCGACCTGACCGCAACGGCGGTGTCGGCGCGCATCCATTCGCTGGAGGAAGCGCTCGGCGCGCAACTGGTGCGCCGCTCGGGCCGGCGCGTGGTGCCGACCGCCGAGGGCCTGAAGATCCTCGACAGCGCGCATGCGGTGCTGCGCTCGGTGCGCGACATGCAGGCGGTCGCGCAGGACGGCCGCACCGAGCTCGGCGAACTGCGCGTGGGCGTGTTCGTCTCGGCGATGGTCAGCCTGCTGCCTTCGCTGCTGCAGCGTGTCTACGCGGCTTATCCGGGCTTCCGGATCTTCGTCGAACCCGGCGCCTCGGTGGAGTTGTGCAGGAAGGTGGGCACGGGGGAGCTGGATATCGCGATCGTCGTCGAGCCGCAGTTCACCATCCCCAAGACCTGCGAATGGCGCATCCTCACCGAGGAACCGCTGGTGGTGGTTGCGCCCGCAAGCATGGCGGGGCGCGACGCGCACGAGCTGCTGCGCGCCGAGCCCTTCATCCGCTACGACCGCAGCGTGCTCGGCGGCCAACTGGTCGAGCGCTACCTGCGCGACCACGACCTGCATCCGAGGCAGCGCCTGGAGATCGACGGCCTGCTGGCAATCGCGGCGCTGGTCGACAAGGGGCTCGGCGTATCGCTGCTGCCGGACTGGCCCTCGCTGTGGACCAGCGGCCTGGCGATCGCGCGGATCGCCCTGCCCGATCGCGCGCCGGTCAGGCGCATCGGCATGATCATCGCGCGACACACGCCGCGCCTGCCGCTCGCGCAGGCCTTCGCGCACGAAGCGGCCGAGTTGTTCAGTCCCGGACGCGACGGCGGTGACTGAGCCGTCGACATCGACACGCGCGCATCACACCGGCGTCAACGGCGCCTCCCCCGCCAGCACGCGATGCACGTTGTCGAGCATCAGCCGCAGCATGGTGCGGCGCGTCTCGTGCGTGGCCGAACCCGCATGCGGCGCCAGCACCACGTTGGGCATCGACATCAGCGGCGAATCCGCCAGCGGCTCGGCCTCGAACACGTCGAGCGCCGCGCCGCGTATCGTGCCGCGCGCCAGGGCACGGGCCAGCGCGGCCTCGTCGACCACCGAGCCGCGCGAGACGTTGACGAGATAACCCGCGGGGCCGAGGCTCTCCAGCACGTCGGCATCGATCATGCGATGCGTGGCCGCGCCGCCGGGGCAACTGACGATCAGGATCTCGGCGTGCCGCGCCAGCGCCGCCGCCTCGCGAAAGTGGAGATAAGGCACCGGCTTCGGCTCGCGGCCGCAATAGGCGAGTTCGACGCCGAACGGCGCGAGCCGCTTCGCGATCTCGGCGCCGATGCGCCCGAGCCCGACGATGCCGACGCGCTTGCCGGCCAGCCCCGTGGTCAGGGGATAGGCCGCGCGGGTCCAGTCGGAGGAGCGCACGTGGCGGTCCATCGCCGGAATCTCGCGCAGCAGCGCCAGCAGCAGGCCGACCGCCAGCTCCGCGACGGCCGCGTCGAGCACGCCCGGCGTATTGCTGACCACCACGCCATGCTCGCGCGCCGCCGCCAGCGGAATCGCGTCGTAGCCGACGCCCGAGGTGGCGATGATGCGCAGCGCCGGCAGACGCTCGAGCCAGGCCGGCGCGACGGGATACTGGCTGCGCGTGACGATCGCGCGGATCCGGCCGGCGAGCGCCGCGTCGCGCGCCAGGTCCGCCTCGACGTGGCATTGCAGCTCCGCGTCGATCGCCTGCTGCAGCTCGGCCGGGAATTCGCCGATCCGCAGCACATGGGGACGTTCCGGCCGGCTCATCGCGGGTCGCGCTCCTTGGCCCCGGCCTGCAGGCTCGCGGCGCGCAGGAAATCGAAATCGACGCCTTCGTCGGCCTGCGTGACCGTCTGCAGGAACAGCTTGCGATAACCGCGCTCGGCGCTCGGCCGCTCGATCGGCGTCTCGGCCGCGCGCCGCGCGAGTTCCTGGTCGGACACCAGCACCGACACTTCGCGCCGCGCCACGCTCAGGCGGATCCGGTCGCCGTCGCGCACATGGGCCAGCGGGCCGCCGATCGCCGATTCGGGCGTCACGTGCAGCACGATGGTGCCGAACGCGGTGCCGCTCATGCGGCCGTCCGAGATCCGCACCATGTCCTTCACGCCGGCCCGCGCGAGCTTGCGCGGGATCGGGATGTAGCCGGCCTCGGGCATGCCCGGCGCGCCCAGCGGCCCGATCCGCTTGAGCACCAGCACGTCGTCGGCGCTCACGTCGAGCGCCTCGTCGTCGATCCGCGCCACCAGGTCCTCGATGCTCTCGAACACCACCGCGCGCCCTTCGTGCTCCATCAGCCGCGGATCGGCGGCCGACTGCTTGATGATCGCGCCGCCCGGCGCGAGGTTGCCGCGCAGCACCGCCAGCCCGCCCTGCGGATAGATCGGCCGCGCGAAGGGGCGCACCACCTCCTGCTCGAAGCCGGCGCCGCTCGCCTTGATCCGCTCGCCGAGCGTCTCGCCGGTCACCGTCAGCGCATCGAGGTGCAGCAGCGGCTTGAGCTCGCGCAGCAGGGTGGCCACGCCGCCGGCCTTGTGGAAGTCCTCCATGTAGTGCTGCCCGGTGGGCTTGAGGTCGAGCAGCACCGGCGTCTCGCGGCCCATGCCGTCGAGCGCGTCCAGGTCGATGCGATGGCCGAGGCGCCCGGCGATCGCGGCCAGGTGCACGATCGCATTGGTCGAGCCGCCGATCGCCAGCAGCACGCGCAGCGCGTTGTCGAAGGCCTTCGGCGTCAGCACGCGGTCGATGGTGAGCCGCTCGGCCGCCAGCTTCACGGCCGCCGTACCGGTTTCCTCGGCCGCGCGGATCCGGTCGGCGGTGACCGCGGGCGGCGTGGCCGCGCCGGGCACCGTCATGCCGAGCGCCTCGGCGATGCAGGCCATGGTGCTGGCGGTGCCCATCACCGAGCAGGTGCCCACGCTCGCCACCAACTGGTTGTTGACGTCGGCCACCTCCGGCTCGTCGATCTCGCTGGCGCGGAACTTCGCCCAGTAGCGACGGCAATCGGTGCAGGCGCCCACCCGCTCGCCGCGATGCGAGCCGGTCAGCATCGCGCCCGTCACCAGCTGGATCGCCGGGATGCCGGCCGAGGCGGCGCCCATCAGCTGCGCGGGCACGGTCTTGTCGCAGCCGCCGATCAGCACCACCGCGTCCATCGGCTGCGCGCGGATCATCTCCTCGGTGTCCATCGACATCAGGTTGCGCAGGTACATTGAGGTCGGCGAGGCGAAGCTCTCGTGGATCGAGATGGTCGGGAAGTCGACCGGCAGGCCGCCGGCCAGCATCACGCCGCGCTTCACCGCCTCGATCAGCTGGGGCATGTTGCCGTGGCAGGCATTGAAGCCGCTGCCGGTGTTGACGATGCCGATCACGGGACGGTCGAGCGCCTGGTCGGTATAGCCCGCGCCCTTGATGAAGGCCTTGCGCAGGAACAGCGAAAAACCGGCGTCGCCGTATGAGGTGAGGCCGCGCTTCATGCCGGTGGCTTCGTCGTCGCCTGGGTTGCGCTTCGTCTGCTCGGAGGATCGATCGTCCATCATGTGTTCCTTGCTGGTGTCGCTGGTGTTGCCTGTGGCGCGGGCCTCGAAGGGCTCGCGCCTCCTTTGGAGTGCTGCGTGTTTCGTCTCGCGCGCTCAGGCCCGCTGCGCGGGCGCCACGCCCGGCATCGCGAAGCCGGCCGCGTCGAGCTCGGCCTGCAACTGCGCGGCGGCCGCTGCGTCGAGGGCCGTCAGGGGCGGGCGCACGATGCGCCAGCGCTCGGCGCCGCGCCGGTGCGCGAGCGTGGCCTTCATCGCCGGAATCATCGGCCGCGACTGGAAGATCTGGCGGATCGCCGTCACCGCCTGTTGCTGCGCCTGCGCCTCGGCACCGCCATCGCCGCCCAGTGCGCAGAGCCGCGCGATGGCGGCCGGATTCAGGTTGGCGGTCGCGCTGATGCAGCCCGCGCCGCCGATCGGCAGCGCCGCGCCGAGCAGGGCCTCGCTGGCCGGGAAGATATCCAGGCCGTCGGCCGCGAAGCGCTCGATCATCGCGCGCGTGTTGTCCCAGTCGCCCGAGGAATCCTTCACGCCGGCGATCGTGTTGGGGTAGCGGCGCAGCAGCCGCTCGATCAGCGCCAGCGTGATCGGCACGCCCGACAGCGCGGGGATGTGATAGAGGTACAGCGCGAGCCGCGCGTCGCCTACCCGCTCGATCACCTCCGAGTAGTAGGCGAACAGGCCGTCCTCGCCGAGCGGCTTGTAGAAGAACGGCGGCAGCATCAGCACGCCGGCCGCGCCGGCCCGCACAGCGTGCCGCGTGAGCCGCACCGTGTCGGGCAACGCCGAGGTGCCGGTGCCCGGCATCATCCGCGCGGCGGGCACGCCGGCCGCGAGCAGCGCCTCGGTCAGCTCGATGCGCTCTCCCACCGACAGCGAGTTCGCCTCCGAATTGGTGCCGAAGATCGCCAGGCCCGCGCCGCTCGCGACGAGCCAGCGGCAGTGTTCGACGAAGGCCTCGGCGTCGGGCGCGAGATCCTCGCGAAACGGCGTGAGCACGGGCGCGAGGACGCCGCGCAGGCGAGGGAGGGAAGAAGCGTTCATGCCTGGATTTCCTGGAGATCGGGAGCGGGGCCGGCGCGGCGCGGCTGGCGCGATGCTTTCATCGGTTGACGATCCGCGCGGGCAGGAAGACGACGATCAGCAGCGCGGACAGCGTCAGCGTGCCGGCCACCAGATAGAGGCCCGAGGACAGCGTGTGGGTCTGCGTCTTGAGCCAGCCGATCGCGGCGGGGCTGACGAAGCCGGCCAGGTTGCCGGTCGAGTTGATCAGCGCGATGCCGGCGGCCGCGCCCGTGCCGCCGAGGAACGAGGTGGGCAGCGCCCAGAACATCGGCAGCGCGCAGATCACGCCGACCGTGGCCAGCGTCAGGCCGATCATCGCCAGCATCAGCGAGTTGCCGCCGAACGCGCACAGGCAGAAGCCGGCAGCGGCCAGCAGGGCCGGCGCGCCGACGTGCCAGCGGCGCTCGCGGGTGCGATCGGCGTGGCGGCCCACCAGCAGCATCGCCACCAGCGCGCAGGCATAGGGGATCACGGTCAGCAGCCCGACCATGAACGGGTCGGCCACGCCCGAGTTGCGGATGATGGTGGGCTGCCAGAAGCCGATCGCGTAGGAGCCCATCACGATCCCGAACAGGATCAGGCACAGCAGCCAGACGCGCGCCGAGCCGAATACCGCGCCTACCGAGCCGTGCGTGCGCACGGCGGCATCGCTGCCCACCTCGTCGGCGATCACGGCCTTCTCGTGCTCGCTGAGCCACTTGGCCTGCTCGACGCGATCGTCGAGGAAGAAATAGATCACCACGCCCAGCACGATCGCCGGCAGCGCCTCGACCACGAACAGCCACTGCCAGCCGGCATGGCCGGCCGCGCCGTTGAAGGCATGCATGATGTAGCCCGACAGCGGCCCGCCGACGATGCCCGACACGGGGTTGCCGGCCATCAGCACGGCCACCATCTTGCCGCGCCGGTGCGAGGGGAACCAGTAGGTCAGGTAGAGGATCATGCCGGGGAAGAAGCCGGCCTCGGCCACGCCGAGCAGGAAGCGCACCACGTAGAACATGGTGGGCGTGGTGACCCAGGCCGTCACCAGCGAGAGCACCGCCCAGCTCACCATGATCCGCGCGATCCAGCGGCGCGCGCCGAGCCGGTGCAGCAGCAGGTTGCTGGGCACCTCGAAGAAGAAGTAGCCGACGAAGAACAGGCCCGCGCCGAAGCCGTACACCGCCTCGCTGAAATGCAGGTCGCCGAGCATCTGCAGCTTCGCGAAACCGACGTTGACGCGATCGAGGTAGGCGACCACGTAGCAGATGAACAGCAGCGGCATGAAGCGCCAGGCTGCCCGCCGGAAGGTCGCGTCGGCGGACGGCCGGGCCGCCCCCAGGGGTATCGCGGGGTGAGTCGACATTCGCTTGTCTCCGTGTGCCGGCGCGCGCCCGGACGAGGCGCGCCGTCTTGCGAGCGCGTCTCTGGCGGACGCGCTTCGTCGGTACCTGGATCGGCTCAGGTACGGTCCGCCGGAGCGTGCTGCGGGAATCGCTTGGTTTCCGGCGTTGCAGCGAGTATTGCAAGCTTCATCTGGCCGAAAAAGCAGGGATTGCGTCGTTCAGACCTCAAAATTTTTTCTGTTTGGCGTCGAGGCTCGGAACGTGGACTTCGTGGTTTCGAGGGGAAATGGCACGGCTCGCTCGAGTCAATCGGCCAACTTGACGAATCCAGAACAAGCACATCGCAGCTGTCCACTGTCCATGGACCGTGGACAGCTGCGCAACATCGCGATCGGAATCCGGCTCAGCCCTCCGCCCCCATCTCCAACACCTCCCCCAATTCCCTCTCGATCGCGCGGCACCCGCGCTCGCGCCATTGCGCGCTAGAAATCTTCCCCGTCACCGCGCCGACGAAACGCGTGCCGGCCGCCGCCGCGGCCTGCTGGTCGGCCGTGTGATCGCCGACGTAGATCGCCTCGTCGGCCTTCACGCCGAGCAGGTCCAGCGCTTTGAGCAAGCCTTCGGGATCGGGCTTGTGCCGGCCGACATCCTCGTGGCCGACGATCACCGTCACCAGCTGGGCGAGATCGAGATGGTGCAGGATCTGCTCGATCCGGTAGCGGTACTTGGTCGAGACGATCGCGACCGGGATCCGCCGCGCATGCAGCTCGGCCAGCAGCGCGACCGCGTCCGGGTAGAAGCGCGTCATGCCCACCATCACCCGGTCGGCATGCGCGACGAAGCGGCTCCGGTAGCTGGCGGCCAGCGCCGCATCCTGGTTGCCGCTCAGGAATGCGAAGGTCTGTTCGAGCGTCAGCCCGATCGAGTCCTCGATGCGCTCGCGCGGGGGCACCGCCTGCCCCATGTCGGTCAGCGCCGCCGCGGCGCAGAAACAGATCGCATCGCTCGAATCGGCGAGCGTCAGGTCGAAGTCGAACAGGTAGGCGCGGGGAGAAAAGGACATGGTCGGGCCGGGCAAAAAGGGCTTTCGATCATAACGGATCGCGCCGCGCGACGCCGCTTCGCATCGTCCCCGCCAAGCTCGGGCACGGCGCCGACGCGGCGCGCGTTTGTCGCCTACAATGCCCCGAGCTTCGCCGCCTCGCGCCCGCTCCGGGCGCGCCGGTTTCCTCCATCCACGCCCCGTCGCCTCACAGGTATGACCCAGCCCACCCCCGCCCCGCTGTCGCGCAGTACCGATCCCGAATTCTTCGCCCTCCTGGCCGACAGCTATCGCCGCCTGCTCGGCAAGCCGCTGGTGCCCGACAGCGTGCCCGCCGAGGCGCGCGCGGCCTGGCTCTACGAAAGCGCCCCATTCGGCATCCTCGCGCACAACACCGAGGCCGATCCGGTGTTCGTCTACGGCAACCGGCGCGCGCAGGCCATCTTCGGCTACGACTGGCAGGAGCTGACCTCGCTGCCCTCGCGCCTGTCGGCCGAGGCGCCCGAGCGCAGCGAGCGCCAGGCCTTCCTCGACCAGGTGGGCGCGCACGGTTATGTCGACAACTATCGCGGCATCCGCATCGCCAAGTCGGGCGAGCGCTTCTGGATCGAGGGCGTGACGGTCTGGCAACTGAGCGATGCCGACGGCACCTGGCGCGGGCAGGCCGCGCTGCTGCCGAACGTGACGCCGATCGAGGCCGCGCGCTGAACCTCGCCCGGCGCCGCCGGGCCGCCTGTCGATCGACGGAATAAGCACGCCCTGCCGGGCGTTCTGCCTCTGAACGGAGCGTCATCCCCGACGTCTCCCCCGCTTCGGAGCGCAGTTTCATGGACCCTACGCGCAGCACCGCCCGCCGCCGGCTCGCCGGCGCCCTGCTCGGCGCCTGCCTGGCCGGCACGATGGCCCTGCTCGCCAGCCTGCCGGCCGGCGCCGAGCCGGCCCCCCACCTGAGCGACGTCGAGCGCAATTACCGCCGCCTGCTGGAGGTGCTGCAGCACAGCCCCGCGGCGCTGTCCGACCCTGCCCAGCGCACCGAGCTCACGCGCGCCTCGGCGCTGTTCCTCGCCGCGCTCAAGCGCGACGGCAGCGCCCGCGACGCGCTGGTCACCGACACCCGCAACATCGTCGCCTCGCTCGGCGACGGCAGCTTCAGCGCGGCCGGCAGCATTCGCGCGCTGCAACGCGACGCGGCCGCCGGCAACGCGCTGCAATCGGGCCCCTGGGACCCGAGCACGCTGCCCGGCGCGTCGATCGCGGCGCCGATCGGCATCAACCTGGTGCAGAAGCACGAGGGCGACTGCGTCGGCATCTCGGTGGTCAAGGCCTTCTCGACCACGCCGACCGGCAAGGACATCCTGCATCGCGCCGTGCGCCAGCTCGGCCGCGACCGCTACAGCGTCAGCCTGCCCGGCGATCCGTCGCGCACCTACACGCTCGCGGCCGACAGCCTCGACCAATACGGCACCGGCGATCCGGCGGCGGCCGCCATCGTCGGCGCGATGTTCCAGTATTTCCATCTCGACCCGGCCAAGGGCTCGCTGCCGACCAACAAGGTGATGGCGGTGCTGGCCGGCGGCTACGGCACGCATGCGCGCCTGGCCGATCGCGACAGCAGCAGCCAGGACATCGTCGGCTTCCTCGGCCAGCACGCCGACGAGCTCGGCTCGCGCGTGGCGATGGTGTTCGGCGGCAAGCCCGACCGGCACGGCGACTGGTCCAAGGGCGACGGCCATGCCTTCGCGGTGATCCGCGTCGACGTGCCCGGCAACATGGTCTATTACACCAACCCGTGGAACGAGTCGGTGGTCAGGAAGATCGCGCTGTCCGATCTCGCCAGCCAGGCGGCAGGCACCTCGGCCGACTTCGAGTTCGTGCGCTTCTAGGCCGGCGCGACGGCTTCAGACCCAGGCTTCACACAGGCTTCAGAGCGAGCCCGGCCACCGGTCCGGGATTTCAGTGCCGAAGGCGTGCCGCGCCTTCGGCTTTTTTTTCGTCGGCGTCGCAGCGAGATCGAACGTCGAACGTCGAACGCCCGACCTCGCTCAGGCGGCGGCCCGCTCCCGCACGCGATAGACGCAGCGCCGCGCGCCTGCCGGCACATGCTCGACGCGCTCGATCGAGGCCGCGTCGCCGAGCATCTCGCGAAAGATCTCCAGCTCCGAGCGGCAGACCCCCTGGCAGGCGGTGGCCGCCGCGCAGATCGGACAATGGTTTTCGATCAGCAGCCAGCCGTCGCCGTCCTCGGCGCGCGCCCATTCCGCGAAATACCCCTCCCGATCGCGCAGCTCGGCCAGCTTCGCGAGGCGCGCCTCGAGCCCGGTCACGCCCGCCAGCGCGCGCGCATAACTCTCGCGCGTCTCGGCCTCGCGCGCGCGGATCAGCAGGTCGAGCGTGGGCTCGCCCAGCGTGCCGCGGATGATGCGGATCAGGTCGACCGTCATGTCCGCATGCGCGTCGGGGAAATGCGCGTGCCCGAGCGCCGTGAGCCGCCAGACCCGCGCCGGCCGCCCGACGCCCTGCGGCACGTTCTCGGCCGCCACCAGGCCCTCCGCCTCCAGCTTCTTCAACTGCTGACGCGCGGCCTCCGAGGTGGTGCCGAGGCAGGCGCCCAACTCGGCCGATTGCTGCGGGCCGCGGCGTTTCAATACGTTCAGCACGCGCTCGGAAACAGGCAGCGCGGACTGCGGAAAGGATTCGTCCATCGATCGCTTGTCAATCAGGGGGCTTGTTCAAAGCAGGGAAACAATCGGAGCCAGCGCAATATTCACCCGAATAAAACAAGGGAATTCTTGACTAACTGGCCCACCAAGGCAAATCATGTGCGCGATTCTTACAAAATGCCTGGGAGATTGTCATGCCCCGTTCCCTTCTATTTCCGGTTCTCCACCGCCCAGCCCGGCGGGCCGCGCGATGAGCCCGGCCACCACCACCTCCTCCTGGGGCGAGCTGCTGTCCGGCCGCAACGGCCTGCGCTCGATCGCGCTGGCCGGCGGCGTCGCGCTGCACGCGATCAACATCTACCTCGCCACCACCATCCTGCCTTCGGTCGTGCACGAGATCGGCGGCCTCGAGTACTACGCCTGGAACACCACGCTGTTCATGGCGGCCTCGATCGTCGGCGCGCCCTTGTCGACCAACCTGCTGGCCCGGGTCGGGCCGCGCGCCGCCTACCTGGTCGCGCTGGCGGTGTTCTGCGCCGGCACGCTGGCCTGCGCGGCCGCGCGCGACATGCCCTGGATGCTGGCCGGGCGCGTGGCGCAGGGTTTCGGCGGCGGGATCCTGGTCGCGCTCAGCTACGCGCTGATCCGCATCGTGTTTGCGCCGCGGCTCTGGTCGCGCGGCATGGGCATGGTGTCGGGCATGTGGGGCATCGCCACGCTCTGCGGCCCGGCGATCGGCGGCCTGTTCGCCGAATCGGGCCACTGGCGGCTGGCCTTCCTCGCCCTGCTGCCGATCGCGGCCCTGCTGGCCCTGATCGTGATCGCGCAACTGCCGGCACGACAGACGCAACGCGCCCCGGCCGCGCCCGCCGCGCTCGGCCGGATCCTGCTGCTGGCCGCCTCGGTGCTGGTGGTGTCGGTGGCGAGCCTGTCGCGCAGCGCCGCGGCGAACGTGGCCGGCATCGCCGTCGGCGTCGCGCTCACGCTCTGGATCGCGCGCCTGGAGCGCGCCCCGCGCGTGAGACTGCTGCCGAGCGGCGCCTATTCGCTGCGCCAGCCGCTCGGCGCGATCTACGCCTGCATGAGCCTGCTCGGGATCGGCGTGACCACCGAGATCTTCGTGCCGTATTTCCTGCAGACGATCCATGCCCAGCCGCCGCTGCTGGCCGGCTACCTGAGCGCCCTGATGGCGGCCGGCTGGTCGATCGGCTCGCTGGTCGGCTCGGGCCGCGGCCCGCGCTCGGCGCGCGTGCTGATGCGCGGCGGCCCGGTGCTGGTCGCACTGGCCTTGCTCGCGCTCGCGCTGCTGATGCCGGTGCCGGGCCTGCTGGCCGCCGGCGCGGGCTGCGCGTTGGTCGCGCCGATCGCGCACGCGCAGTCGAGCGTGACGCTGTACGGCATCATCGACACGGGCGTGGAATTCGTGTCGCACGCGAACGCGGCCGGCGACCACGTGGTGCGGATGCCGGCCGTGACGGGCGAACTGCCGTCGCGCTGGGGGCTGCGCGGCAGCGAGGATCTCGGCGGCGGATACCAGGCGATCTTCACGCTGGAAAGCGGCTTCAACGTGCGCGGCGGCGATCTCGGCCAGGGCGGCCGGCTGTTCGGGCGGCAGGCCTTCGTCGGGCTGAAGGGCGGCTTCGGCACGCTCGCGTTCGGCCGCCAGTACACGATGACCTATCTCGCGCTGCAGGGCGCGGACATCATCGGCCCCGACATCTACGGGCTCGGTTCGCTCGATGCCTATGTGCCGAACGGACGTGCCGACAATGCCGTGAGCTACATCGGCAGCTATCGCGGCGTGACGCTCGGCGCCGCCTATTCGTTCGGTCGCGACGGCGCGGGCACCGGCAATTCGCCGGGGCAGGGAACCTGCGCCGGGCAGGTGCCCGGCAATACCGTCGAATGCCGAAACATGTCGGTGATGCTGAAGTACGACAGCGCGCACTTTGGCGCGGCGGCTTCGTACGAGGAGCAGCGCGGCGGCACCGGCGCGGCGGCGAACTTCTTCGATGGCGTGGCGCCTGCCGCGCTCGCCAGCAGCGGCGGCAAGGACGCGCGCGTGCAGGTGAGCGCCTATGCGCAGGCGGCGGGCGCGCGTATCGGCGCGGGATGGATCGGGCGGCGCGTGTCGACCGGTTCGCCGAGCGTGGCCGGCGCGCATTCGGATCTTTTCTTCCTCGGTGCCTCGTATGCGGTGAAGCCCGATTTCATCGTCGATGGCGAGGGATATCGGATCGTCAACGCGGCGCACGACACGCGCGCGACGATGGCGACGCTGCGCGCGACCTATCTGCTGTCGAAGCGGACCTCGGTCTATGCGCAGTCCTCGTATCTGTGGAACAGCGCGCACGCGAGCTACGCGGTGAGCGGCGGCGGTGCCGGCACGACGCCCGGCGCGGGAATGAGCCAGCTCGGCGCGATGGTCGGCGTCAAGCACATGTTCTGATCCGGCAGCTTGAGACGAGGGGGATATCTTGAACGGAAAATATGCATTCCTTTGTTTGTCGCCGCTGTTCGTGGTCGGGCTTGCCGGTTGTGGCGGCGATGGCACGACCAACGCCGCGCCCTCGCATCTGGGCGCCGCGACGCCGGCAGCGATGGCGCAGAGCTGCGATGCGCTCGCCGCGAAGCTCGCCTACGCGAATACCACGTTCACGTCCGTGACCACCGCGTCGGCCGGCGCGCTGACCGTGGCCGGCAAGCCGATCGCCGAGCATTGCGTGATCGAGGGGAAGATGAACGAGCGCGTGAGCCCGGTGGATGGACAGACTTATGCGATCGGCTTCGAGATGCGCTTGCCGAAGGCATGGAACGGGCGCTTCTTCTACCAGGCGAACGGCGGGCTGGACGGCAACGTGGTGACCGCGACCGGCGAGATCAGCGGCGGCGGACCGTTGAACGATGCGCTGAACATGGGCTTCGCGGTGATCAGCTCGGATTCGGGGCATGGCGCCGCGCAGAACCCGCTGTTCGGCATCGATCCGCAGGCGCGGCTCGATTACGGCTACGCCGCCGTGGATGCGCTCACGCCGATGGCCAAGCAGGTGATACGGCTGGCTTACGGGAAGGCGCCCGATCGCAGTTATTTCGACGGCTGCTCGAACGGCGGGCGTCATGCGATGGTGACGGCCGTGCGCAATGCGGGCGACTACGACGGGATCATCGCGGGCGATCCGGGTTTTCATTTGCCGAAGGCGGCGATCGGCGAGATGTATGGCGCGCAGCAGTTCGCCAGGATCGCGTCGGCGACAGGGGCGAATGGCTTGCCGGATATTGGCAGCGGGTTCAATGCGGCGGAGCGGCAGTTTGTCGGGGCGAGGATACTCGATCAATGCGATGCGCTGGATGGGGTGGCTGACGGGATGGTGCAGGACGTCAGTGCTTGCCAGGCGCATTTCAGTGTCGAGACGGATATTCCGACCTGCGTTGGCGGTGCGCGGACAGGGGCGTGCCTGACGAGCGAGCAGAAGACGGCGCTCGAGAATGTGTTCGCGGGCGCGCGCAACAGCGCGGGGACGGCGCTCTATGCGGGCTTTCCATACGATCCGGGCATTGCGGGCAGCGGCTGGGCGGCGTGGAAGCAGTCGAATTCCATCACGCTCGATCCGGCCGCGATGGCGTTCACCTTCATGACGCCGCCGAAAAGCGCCGCGACGCTCGCGAACCTGGCCGGGTTCGCGTTGGGGTTCGATATGGATGCGGATGCGCCGGCGATCTTCGCGGCGAACGGCGCGTATACGCAATCGGCATGGTCGTTCATGACGCCGCCCGATGAGACGAATCTTTCCGCGCTGAAGTCGCGCGGCGAGAAGATGTTCGTTTATCACGGCACGGGGGACCCGGTGTTCTCGTTCGACGATACGAAGGACTGGTACGAACGTGTGGCGCAGGCGAACGGCGGAAGTGCGGCGGATTTCGTGCGCTTTTATCCGGTGCCGGGGATGAACCACTGTTCGGGCGGGCCGGCGGCGGACCAGTTCGACATGCTCACGCCGCTGGTGGCGTGGGTGGAGCAGGGACAGGCGCCGGTGGCGATCGTCGCGGTGGCTCGCGACGCGACGAATGCGGTGCCGAATGCGGACGTGCCGGCTTCGTGGGGCGCGGGACGCACGCGGCCGCTGTGCCCGTATCCGCAGGTGGCCAGATATAACGGCTCGGGGGATGTGAATTCGGCGGGGAGTTTTAGTTGTCGGTGATATGGGAGGCGATGCGCTTATCCGGGGTGGTTTGCCGGATAAGCG
The DNA here is from genome assembly GCF_011753035.1 of Burkholderia sp. Ax-1720. Taxonomy (NCBI): domain Bacteria; kingdom Pseudomonadati; phylum Pseudomonadota; class Betaproteobacteria; order Burkholderiales; family Burkholderiaceae; genus Burkholderia; species Burkholderia sp. Ax-1720. The sequence goes on from NZ_VWWK01000021.1 coordinate 57,527, forward strand.
AGACAGATTGCGATATTGCAAGTTGGAATGATGAATGTGCTCCAAGTATTTGAAATTCAGTTTGTGTGTAATGTTGTCGCGTTTTGCATGCCTTGCAGAAGATGCCGATCGAGTCGGCGATGAGCGTGCCCGAGGTAGGTGTAATCGAACAGGCAGACGATGCGGAGCCAGCCGGCTGTTTATCCGGCTTGGCCATTATTGGAATTGTCTCCGCCTGTCCCTCGGCGACAAGGCAGGAGAGACGCCATGAAAACGGCAAATCGGGATGAGTTTTTCGTCAATGCCCTGCCAGTTTTGCTGATAGGCCAATGCTGGTCTTTGTGTTATACGTGCAAAGCTATTGCTGCACGCCGGGCGCGACCAGTTTGAGTTTGATAAGCCCCTTTTTTTTGCGTGCATTAGGGCGCACGGGTGGCCCGGCTGCATCTAGCGCCCGAATTGGGGATAAGAACGATGCAAAACACCGCACAAGCTTTGAGAGACCTTGCGCTGGGCCCGCAGCATAATCGACAACTGCAAGTCGGCTTCCCGGACAATAACGCGCCGTCCGAGATTCTGCTGCCGAACAAATTCGAAGCAGTCGAGGCGTTGTCGAGGGATTTCGCTTACCGGCTGGAAATCCTGTCGGACAACGATCATCTCGAACCGAAAGACTTCATCGGCAAGCGCGTGACGGCTAGCTTGATGCGCGGCGACGGTAGCCAGCGCTATTTCAACGGCTATATCTTTGCATTCCGGCACATACGCACCGATGGCGGCTGGGTGTTCTACGAGGCGCATATTGGCCCCTGGCTACGTTACCTGAAGTACAGCCAGCACAATCGCCTGTTCCTCGACCAGAACCTGCACGACCAGACGGCAACAGTCTTTCAGAATTACGGTGTCCTGCCCGAATGGGCCTGGCAGGTCGGCGAGGACGATCCTCGCATGACGATGGCCTGCCAGTTCGACGAAGACGACCACAACTACGTCCATCGACGCTGGGAGTTCGCGGGCTTCGTCTATTGGTACGAGCACACGGCTACGTCGCATAAATTGGTCGTTTCCGATCCGACTCGCCCCGCGCCGACGATCGACGGCCAGGTTCACGAAATTCGTTTTCACAATGGCATGGGGGCGGAAGAATCGGACAGCATCCTGAGCTGGTCTCCCTTCCAGCAGACGACCTCCACGCACGCGCAACTATCCCGCTTCGACTTCAAGGCGCCGACACCGACCAACGTGCAAACGAGCCTGGCGAATCCCGAGGCCTCGCTGCCGCAACTCGAATGGAACGAATACGCCGGGGCTTACGGCTATCGGAACATGGATCATGGCTATCAGGTCGTCAACCGCCGGATGGACGAGATCGAGGCCACGATCAAGCGCTTCGATGCGGAAGGGAACAATCGCTTCGTGCAACCGGGGCGCTGGTTTCGGCTCACCGACCGTTACGGCTCGGCAATGAGCCGCAATCGGCGTGACGATGAATACCTGATCGTCTCGGTCCGGCACGTGGTAACCAACAACTATCTGCAGGACGCGGGGATTCCGGCGGAATATCGCAACGCGTTCACCTGTGTTCCCAAGACTGCGCCCTGGCGTCCCGGCCGCGGCTTCAACAGCGTCGACACGAAGATTTTCGCGCCGCAGACCGCGACGGTCGTGGGGCAATCCGGCACCAGCATACACACCGATGAACACGGCCGAGTCCTGGTTCAATTCCACTGGGACCGCGACGGCAACTACTCGACATGGGTGCGCGTTGCCAGCGGATGGGCCGGCGGTGCCCAGGGGCTCGCGGCGCTGCCCCGCATCGGCTCCGAAGTGATCGTGCAATGGCTCGATGGCAATCCCGATCATCCGATCATCACGGGGCGCGTGATGAACGCGCGCAACGTGCCGTCGTGGAAGCTGCCGGAGCAGAACGCGCTGATGGGCATCCGCAGCCGCGAGCTGAGCGGTGCCGACGGCAACGCATCCTCGGGCCGCAGCAATCACCTGATCTTCGACGACACGGCGAACGCCATCCAGGCACAGCTGCGCTCCGATCATGCGGCCAGCCAGTTGTCGCTCGGCAAGATCACCCGCATAGAGGATTGGCAAGGACGCAAGGACGCCCGGGGCGAAGGCTTCGAGTTGCGCACCGATGAAGTCGGCGCGATCCGGACCGGCAAGGGCATGGTGATCAGTACCGAGGTGCGTCCCGCCGCGCAAGGGCATCTTTCCGATATTGGCGAGCCGGTATCGCGCCTGACCAAGGCACAGACGCTGCATGGGCAGCTCGGCAAGCTCGCGCAGCAGTATCAGGCGCAGGACAGCGGCTCGGGCCAGGCGCCTGTCGTCGATGCGCTGAAGTCGCAAGTGGATGGCATCCAGGGCGCGGGGGCGACCGGCAACGGCAGCAGCGGCGATTTTCCGGAACTCAACGAAGCGCAACTGCTGTTGGCGGGCGCTGCCGGTATTGCCTTCACGACGCCTGCTACAGCCCACCTGGCCGGCGGGCAGCACGTGGCCGTCACGGCCGGCGACAGCGTGTCGATCGCGGCCGGCAAATCCTTGCTCGCCAGCGTGTCGGATCGGTTCTCGCTGTTCGTGCACAAAATGGGCATGAAGCTGATCGCGGCGAGCGGCAAGGTGCAGGTGCATGCCGAAAACGACGAGCTGGAATTGTTGGCGAAGAAGGTCGTCGCGATCATCAGCACGACGGACTGGATCAACATCACGGCCAAGCAAGGCATTCGCCTGACGGCGGGAAACAGCCAGCTGGAGGTCAGCGCAAAGGGCATCGTGGGCTACACGCCCGGCGAAAACAAAATCCACGCGGGTAGCCACGATACGGTTGGCCCGCAAAGCGTCCCCGCGCAATTCCCGGGATCGGAATTGTGCTCTCAATTGACGGACGGTGCGGCGAGCACCGGCGAAGCCTCGGTTGCGCTCTCATGATGGACGCTCGACTGAATACGCTGTCGCCGTCGATCCTGTCCGAGCTCGACTGTCCCGAACTTCTCGCGACGGGATTTCTGCTTGTCGAACCTGCCACGCTGAAGCATGCGCCTGATCTGGCCTCGCTCGATATGCGGGCTTGTACGCCGCGTGCCCTGTCGCATCGCGAGGAGCTGATGCCGCGCTTGCTCGATATCGGCGAGCTTGATCCCGAGGCGCAACGCATTGCGACGGAACGTTGGAAAGAAGAAGCCAAGGCTGACAGGCCGCCCGTCGCCTGTGTCTGGATCGATTCTCCCGTGGATGCCGATACGCTCGTCGAGCATATCGCGCGGCACCTGGTGGGGCCGGGCGAAGGCGGCAAGCCCGTGTTCTGGCGGTATTACGATCCACGCGTCCTGAGCCTCGCTCTCGCCGTGCTCGATCCGCTGCAACGTGCAGCCTTACTCGGGCCGTCGAAGGCCTGGCATTTCGCGTGGGCGGGCTATCGATGGTCCTGCCTCGGGCCGGATGAGGAAAGCGGGTCGTCGATTGATCAACAGTCCGCCTGGCCACGGCCTGAGCAGTGGCCTCGTATCAACCGCAGCGAGATCGCTGATCGCATTGTCCAGCGACTGCCGGTGTTGCCGGCCGAGCAGGCAGTGGAACTGCCGGCCGCGCTGGATCGAGCACTTGGTCTTGCCGCCGAGCAAGCGCCGATGACGGCTGAGGCGCTTGTCGATGAAGTGGTTCGAGCATTGAGGCAGGAATTCGTGATCGGCTAGCGGCCGTCTTTTCGTATCGATGGAATGTCGAGGATCAACCCATGCAGACCCACAAAGGCTGTCCACTATGCGATCGCCAGTCGCTGCTGATCTACCCCGTGAGATATGCCATTGCCTGCCCGCGCGGCGCGGCCAAGGCGCCGGGCCTGTCCGGCAATTTCCGGATTGATGGCCGCGCGCCGCAATCGATTGGCACGGCCAAGTACACGCTGCGCGCGGTACGCCCCGGATATCTGTACACGTACGACGAGAAACGGAATAAGCTGAGCGCCTACATGGTGCTCGACGACGGCATTCTGTGGAGCTTTCGTCCGGATGTGACGCCGCCGCCACCTGACGCGGAGGGTGGGCAGACGCAGGGTTGTCTCAGGCGTGGAGATGTGGCTTTCGAATCGCTAGGGCGTTGCGTCAGCATTGAACACACGCCCGGAAGCGACGAAGCGGGCAATCTCTGGATCGGTTGGTCGAACGTACGATGGACCAAGGACCTCGTGTTCAACAAAATCAAGGATGCGGCCTGGCGCAAGCTGCACATGCAGTGCATCAGCGTTCCCGCGATGATGGGCGGCGGTGCAACCGATACCGCTGAATTCCAGGCGTCGCAAGGCAGGATTGCCCATTTCGCGATGGATGCCGATGCCATGAAAGCCGCATTCGGCTTCAGCAACCGCGTGGCCAAGGATGAAATTCGCTTGCGGCAACGCAACGTGGCCAAACGAATCGCCGACGCGATGGCCGAGTCGCCGAACAAAAAAGGATTTGTGATCGCAGTCAACGATCCCGTCGGTTTGACCAACGATCTTGCCGAATTGACAGTGCCGAACCTGAACAACGGTTTTGATGAGCAGATCTACTGGAAATGGACATCGGCGCAGTTGATCGGGCGTGCCGAGGCTGGCATTCGGGGGAACGCCAAGGCGGTGACCGGGCTGACCTATGGCGTCTCGAAGACCATCGCGGACGCAAACGCCGCCAATATGAAGGCTGGCGCCCCACTTGCACCGGACGCGGTCGGTTTTTTCCACGTGGTCCGCACCTGGATCAAGACGGGGAGCCTGGATCAGGCGTTGAAGGAAGAAGATCAGAAGACGCAGAACGTTGCGGCGACGCAGGAAAGTGCGGCGAACGATGCGTGGGAGGAGGCCGCCTACAAGATCGGCCCCGATGGAAAGCGAACCAGCGTGCTCGACGAAGATGCGTTGAAGCGGTTTCCTCAGGAATATCAACAAGCGCTCGACGCCTTCAAGCCGAGGTGGCAGCCGCTCGTGCAAGCGCATGCCGATTGGCTTCATTCACAGCTGCTTGCCGAGTGGATGGCTGGCGTTCATGACCCTCATGACCTGCGCAGCGGCTACGCGTACAGCGAGTCCTGCGCCCAGGCAATCGGTGCGGCGGCTGGAACGGAGGCTTGTATCAAGGTGCTCGACGATTGGCTGAGCGGCCAGGCGTCGAATATTCGCAACGTCTATGCGCGTGCGCTGATGTTCAATCAGGATGACTTGATGAAGGCAGCGGATGCGCAAGTGCATGGCTCGGATATCCAGTATGAGAACTTCCTCAATCTGTACAAGCAGGCGTTCGACAAGGTGAAGGATCTTGGCAATGCCGCCAATCTGCGCGACCGACTCATCGTGACCACGGCCAATCAGATCGTCAGCGTGCTCACGAGAACTTCGCGAGGCGCCGCGCTGGCCTATGTGACCATTCGGTTGGCGATACAGTCCGGCGTCAGGATCAAGCCGTCGCAAGTCAGCAAGCTGGCGATTCGTGACTGGGCCTTGCAGCAAGCTCGCGAGTTGGGCGTCAAGCTGGATGGAGATCGAACCGAGCAGCGTTCGGCTGCCACTCAAGTCGGGAAGCAGGTCATCAAGGCGGCGCCGCCTGGCGATCCGAATGTCGTTGCTTATGAGATGGATGTCGACGCGCTGGTCAAGGACGGGAAACTGGAGGCCAGCGCGATCAAGGCGGTGAGGGTTCCGGGTGTGGATACCGCCAAGAAGTGGCTTGGCTCGGCGCGGGAGTTCAATCTGGGCGTCGTGACCGTGATCTTCCAGATGGCGACGTTGACCTTCGCTGCGAAGGATTGGGCCGGTAGCGATCAGTTCAATCAAGGGGAGACTGGTTTGAAGGCGGTTGGGGCGGTGGTTTCGATTGTCGGGACGGTGATTGAGACTACGTCGGAAACCGTGCTGAAGGCGCCGGCTCATCCTCTGTCGGCGTTCATCATGAAGCAGTGGGCGGGTGCGAGTGAATGGGCCGAGCTCGGGGCGAAGATTGGGCGTGGTGTTGGGGCTGTCGCAGGGATCGTGCTGGCGGGGTATGACATTTTCAAGAATATGCCCGAAGCATACACAAACAAGGACTACCGGCTAGCTACCCTTTATGCTCTGAGCGGGGCTTTGGGGGTTTATGTTGCTGTCGCTGCATTTTTTAGCCTTCCGCTGTTCTGGCCAGCTCTGATTATTTCCATTCTTGTGGGTGTTGCAATTGCGATTTTCAAGGCATCCGCTCTTAAGGACTGGGTCTCGCGTTGCAAATTCAGTAAGGGAGAGCACTATGATTCGCTGGAGGCCGAACTCAATGCATTTAACTCTGCGGCGGGAGGCTGACACATGGATGAACGTGTGATGAAGAAATGCGTCGGCAAGCCGGTGCCTGAATGGGACTTGGCGCATCGCTTGTCGATCAACCGATTCGTCGGCCCAGATGCACAAGATTTCGGTTCGACGTTTTGCATCAATTCGGTCTACATGGATGTGATTGAGCCATCATTTCTTGAGAAGCAGTGGTTTATCACGGGGATCATGGTGGCGATTCTCGGAATTGGAATTGGACCGTACATTTACTTGATGACGCACGCCGATCCGGCTCCGCCATTTTGGATGTTTGTGTTTAATTGCGTGGCTGCTGTTCCCGTGATGCTATTTGGTGCGATCGTCTGGAAGCTTGGGCGAGGTCTCTTTTTTGGTCTGCGCTATCGCCCCATCCGCTTTCATCGCGAATCGCGCAAGCTTTTTTCCATACGTGCACGTCGCTTTTCCTTGAAGCCTGGCGATGGCGATGTTGTCTGGGAAGCCCCTTGGACGGAGGACTCGATCTTCTGTTTGCATCGCGAGAACACGTCGTGGGGCACGATCTTCCACATTCGTCACTACACGGTTGATGAGCACGGTAATGTCACCCGCGTGTTCTCGATTGGCCGGGAGTGGACTGGCCGGCGGCAAGTCGAAATGGCGCTCGCGCAATGGAACTACTGGTGCATGTACATGAATGCAGGCCCCAATGGTTTGCCGAAGCCCATGCTGTTCCATACACAACACGAGACGCTACGCGAGTCGTTTTTGTTTTCTCTATATAGCTTCGGGATGCGCGCCCCCGTGGTCATTCGCTTGCTGATGATGCCGTTGATTTTGGTGTTCACCGTCATGCGGGTCTTCGCGAACATGACGTGCCGCAATCCGGTCTGGCCTGGCCAGATCGAGAAAATTTCCGTAGTTGCACCCGACGATCCTTACGCAGAGCCTCGGGCTGGAACGCCGGTTGGTTGGGGGGACACGGTATTGGCGCAGCAGCGCGGTGAGTATCCTGATGATCCGAAGACGAAGGCAGAAGGCTGGGTAGGTGAACCCGATGGGAGAGCGAACGCAGCATCCTGGCTCGACAACCCTAGTCCTAAAGCTAAGCACGCGACGGTGCGGAGTTAGCATGAACCATTCGCCAGGAGCCATCGCATGAAAAAAAACTTCGTCGTGAGCTTGTTCGTCGCGCTTGTCTTGTGCGGCAGCTACACGTCGAGCGCATTTGCGAAATACGATGCTGCGAAAGAGGCGGTCGAGTCGGCGTTGAGCCACGACAAGAACATCGAATTTTCAGATTTGTATGAAATCACTCCGGATTTGCATGGGGTAAGTTCAACGCCCGACTATAAACGCACGTTCGTTTGCGGATATGTCGCCTACGAAGAACCAGAAGGAAAACACGTACGGGTGCGTTTCATCTACGTGGCGCACTCGGAAGATCCCGCGCTTGCTGACTACGGCCCGCTCACCTTGGAGAAGCCCGATCTGACTTACGGCATTCTCGATGAAGGCAACGGGGGACGATATGCAACCGTTTTCGAATTTTCCGGCTGGAACCGAATCTGCGTCGATGCTCGGCATCCGAAGACGTTTAGCGGCGTCGCGCCAAAGAGCGACGGTTGACTTGATGGTGGGTCGGGCAGGTTCCAGCGGCATGTCAATACAACGGAGAGCCTGATGAGAGACGAAAACGGGCGTGGCGTCGTTCGCTTGCATGACAAGACCACTCACGGTGGCGAAGTCATCACTGCGAGTGACGATCTAACTGCGTTGGGTGTTCCTGTTGCCCTCGAGGGGCATCTGACGGAATGTCCAAAGTGCGGCGGGCAGTTCCGGATCGTTCCGCAAGGCAATACTCGGCGCCACCACGGCGCGCGCGTGGCTTTTCACGACGATCTGACGGAGTGCGGAGCTCAGTTGATTTCGTCGCTTGAATAAGCACATCGAGCTTGAATGATTCGACCGAAACGATGATTCCAATGTCGTCCGTCTAGTTCAGACATCGCGAAGTTAAACGAAATATTCTGTATGGCGTAGATTCGATGAACCACGAAATTACGTTGCTCGTCCGCTCGTCCCAGACTGCCGATAGCGGATTGAGGGCATCTACCTTGGAACACAGCCAATGATCGATTGCGACAGGCGGAGAGATGGATGAACGCGTCCTGAGGAAATGTAGTTGTCGGTGATATGGGCGGTGATTCGGTTGTGCGGGGTGGTTTGCCCGGGTAGCCGAGGCACACCGCGCAGTCCGCGGCGCTATGGCGCTGCGAGTTGGAGCAGCCCAAAGTTATCCAAGCCAGCGCAACGCGTTTTGTGCGTAACGTTGTCGCGTTTGGGGGCTTGACGGGGAGTTTCGGCTGAGTGGGCGACGTGCCATTGATAGCGTCTCGGGATTGCAACCGAGGGGGACTTTTCATGGCGGCGATCTGCACTTTCATCTTGAATGGCAAACCGATGTCCGGGCTGACATGCATGGGTTGGAGTACGGTGCCGGCGTTCAGTGGTATGCCCGGTCATCGCAACATGCCCGGATCGACCGCGAAATCCAGGTTGGGGCCGCTTCCGCCAGGGCGTTACTACATTGTTGATAGGCAATCAGGTGGGCGGCTGGGTTGGCTTTACGACTTTGCACGTGCAAATTTCTACGGTACCGATCGAAATAAATGGTTCGCGCTTTATCGGGATGACGGTAGAGTCGGCGACACGACAGTCTTCAACGGTGCTCGTCGCGGTGCGTTTCGCCTCCACCCGAATGGTCGTTTCGGCCGTAGCCAAGGATGTATAGCAATACAGGACCAGAACGACTTCGACCGTATCTCAGCCTATATTCGAGCGCAGGGAGTGACAGTGCCGATTCCTGGCAGCGACACGAAAGCCTACGGTTTCATTGAGGTGAAGTGATGAAGTTCGGACGACATGCGCTGAACGTGATCGGTGCGGTCGCGATTGGCCTGCTGTTCACGAAATGGTTCATGCAGTTGCCGATCGAGACGCCGATAGCCTGGTGGATCGAGTCAGCGATGGACATGCTCGGGATGGATGTGATCGCGCACGCGGACGATGTCGAGCCGATCGGTTTCTTTCTCTTCTTGTTCGCGAGCATCGCCGGGGGCGGTGTCGTGATGTGGGCGATCAATCGGCTTGTTATCCGGCTCGTCAGGCGACAGTGACGGGTGTTGTATTGAGCGTTACCTGTGAAGCAATGAATCGCCGATTCTGAATCAGACCTCCTTCAAATCCGCCACAAAGTCGTAGTAATCCTCCCGACAATAAGTATCGGTCAATTCGATCGCGCGCTGGTCCGCCGAGTATCCGATTCGCGTGATCACCAACAACGCGGTTTGCGGCGCAACGCCCATCAAGCTGGCCACCTCCTCGTCCGCGTTCACCGCGCGGAAATGCTGCGAGGTACAGACCACCGTTTGCCCGCGAGCATCCAGATAGCGATAGAGCGAGTTGTCGATCGCCAACGGATCCGGGACGATCGCGACGGGCAGCGCCGATTGCTCCAGTGCCATCACGGCGCCATCCGCGCGTCGCAGTCTGCGCAAGCAAGCGACAGACGCACCGGGCATCAAGCCTAGTCGCATGGATTCATCGCGATTCGCCACGCGCAGGACTCGATCCAGCCAGACGGATTCCGGCTTGAAACCACGCTGCTCCAGCATTTCGCTCCAGCCGATCACACGAGAAAGCGGGCCGCTGGCGCGCGGCGTGATGAAACTGCCCGAGCCGCGAACGCGGCGGATCAAACCCTGTTCGGCCAGCACCGCGATGGCCTTGCGCGCGGTGATGCGCGATACGCCGACGTATTCGGACAAGCTGCGTTCGGACGGCAGTGCTTCCCCCGCGGACCAACTGCCGGCGTGAATGGCGGCTTCGATTCGCGATGCCAACTGGAGATAGAGCGGGGTGTCGCTCTGTTCGTCGGGCGTCAACTCCTGCCAGCGTGAGTCCATGACTGCTCTTAAGCGCTTGAATTGGTGGCTGATTATATATCTGCCCTAATGGGGAGATGGGCAAGGCGCCGATAGCCGAGAACGGGGCGGATGGATGTCGTTCAGCCTGGCTGGGCGAGTCACCGAGCTTCGGCTATTGGCGCTGAATGGGGCGGATCGTGAGGTGGGGAGATCGCCTCCGGGAGAAGTGAACGCTCCCGGATGAATCGTGGCTACTGCCCGATGATCTTCCTGGAGACGACGTAGACGTCGACACCGCTCATCGAGCACTCTTCAGACGAGGCTTCGCTGGATGTGATGATTTCGATCGTATTACCGGTGCGTTCCCGATACGTGATGTCGTAAACCTGTCGGTACAAATCCTTGCCGACCTTTTCCGACGCGATCAGTTTGGCCTTGGTCCTGGACTCGTCGAGCTTGGTCGGGTCTGTCATCCCGGCATTTTTTAGATGTACCAATCCCATGTTGATCGGCCAACTCTCGCATCTCGGCGGAGCCGCCAAGGCGACAGCCGGAATCCACGCGGCGATGAGAAGAAGGGTTTTCATGGGATTACCTGCAAGGTGCGATCTCCACTAGTCCAGATGCGACGACGAATTTGTTGATTCTGGACGATGCAGCCGCTAGATGCCTGGCCAGGGTTCTGTGGGCTGTCGCCGTGGATGAGCATGCCGGTTCTGGCGCCCAAGAGGCTGCGTTACATCAACCATGAGCGCATGGTGGTCGAGGAGACCAGTGACGGCCTATCAGTTGCACTGGCCAGTGCGATGGGCCGGCCGGTCACCACGCCGCTCCAACTGGAAAGGGGCGCCAAGCCAGGCGGGCATATCCCCCCGGCAATGGCGCCCCTCGAGCAAGCACTACCACCTACTTACTTCTCCCCATCCCCGCCCGAAGCCTTCTTCCTCGACCGAGCCACAATCCCCGCGCCAACGCTCTGCTGAATCGCCCCGCCACGTTCGCGCCGAGCCTTCCCGGCCTGATAAGAAGCCCTGAGCATGGCCAATGGCAGGATATGGTGAAACGACTCACTCCCCATCCCTTTCCCGGCATGCTGAGCCAAGTCCTTCAACGCCGAAATCCCCCCCGCGCCAACCGACCCGATCTTCATCTCGATCTGCAGCAGATTGACGATCAGCGCACTCAACCTCGCATTCCAGGGCCCGGCCTCGCTATTCCCCGCCGTCTCGAACAACTGCCGAATCGACTCATGCCAGGCATTGCGCACCGCTTCCGCGCGCTGCATTTCATGCCCGGTCTCGAACTTCGCCGCAATCGCATCCAGATGGCTGGTGGGCGCCGCCTGCGCCGAAGCCGGCCGCGCGCCGCCGCTCGCCTGGGCGTCAGCGCCACCGTTGCCGCCCGCCGCCTCGATCTGCGTATCGTCCTGCTGTTCCTGTTCCCTTCCACGGCCGCCGCCACCGCCCCGGCCGCCGTTCAGCGCATCCATGTCGTTGTTCTTGACGTCCCCGCCACCCTCGTCATCGCCCCCCGCGCCCCGAGCCGAATTCCGCCGCGCCCGTTCATTCGCCCGCCGCTTGTTGCGCTGCAGGCTCGCGAACTTCCTCGAACCCTGGTTGTTGTTCTGCGCCTGGTTGGTATTGGTGAACAAGGTGCCGTTATAGGTGGTCGCCCGCTGCGCCTGCCGGGCTCCTTCCTTCGCCGACGCATTCTGCTGCGCATCCCCCGCGCGACGCAGCTGATCCGCCGCCGCCGTGGTCTGCGAGCGAATGGTGGGAGTTCGATTCAAAGCCATGAAACACGTCTCCCGATCAAAGCGGCACGGCCGTGCGCATCATCTGGTTGGCAAAATGCAGCACCGCCGCACAGCAAACCGGCGCCGCCACGATGATGGTGATGGTCACCGCGATCAGCTTGATCACCTGCGGCAAGGTCTGGTCCTGCAGCGACGTGATCGCCTGCACGAACGACACCCCCAGCCCAACCACGGCCGCCACGATCACCGGCGGCAGCGAAACCGTGAGACACAGCAGCATGCCCTGCGTGGTAAACCGGATCAGCGAATCGACATCCATGTCCGAGACTCCTTACTTGTAGGTCATCACGAGACCGTGGATCAGCGTCGACCAGCCGTCCATCACCACGAACAGCAGCAGCTTGAACGGAATCGCGACGTTGGTCGGCGTGACCTGGTTCAGGCCCAGCGCGAGCAGCACGTTGGCGATGATCAGGTCCACCACGATGAAGGCGATATACAGCAGGAAGCCGATCTTGAATGCATCGGTCAGCTCGGAGAGCGTGAACGAGGGCGCCAGCACGATCAGGTCGTTCTCGCTCAACTGCTGCGCCTGCTCCTTGGGCCAGACCACCGCCGCCGAGCGCAGGAAGAAGCGCTTCTCCCGCTCCGCCGTGTGCTTCACGAGAAACGCCCGAAACGGCTCCTTGGCCGCGCCGAACGCCTGTATCAAGGCCTGCGACGGCTGCGAGGCGAGCTGCTGCCCCTCCAGCGCCTTCGAGGCCTGCATCCCGATCGGCGCCATCACATAGATCGACACCAGGATCGCGATGCCGTTCAGCACCATGTTGGGCGGCACCTGCTGCACGCCCAGCGCGTTGCGCAGCAGGCCCAGCACCACCACGATCTTCGCGTAGGAGGTGACCACCATCGCCACGAAGGGCAGCAGGCTGATCGCGATGACGACCAGCAGCAGCCCGGTAATGTCACTGAATTGAACCATGCCGATGCGCCATGCGAATGATGCGGACCCCGAGATGCTCGCCCACCGTCACGAGCTCGCCGAAACCAACCGTCTGGCCGTGCACCACCAGGCGCAGCTGCGCGTCGGCGGCGGGCACCGGCAGCTCGACGACGTAACCCGGCCCGAGCGCGGAAAGCTGGTCGAGCGGCAGCGCGACGGTATCGATCTCGAACTGCACGGGCAGCTCGATGGCGCCGACCACGATCGGTTCGTCGGGGCGATCCGTCGCCAGGCCGATATCGGCGCGTGTCGAATCGAGTTCGTCGGACATGTACCACTCCTGAGTAAGGGTAAGCGACCGGCCGTCGAGCGCCGCGCCGGCATGCACGCGCGCATGGCCGCGGGCGCCCCAGGCGGCCACCACGCGCGGCGCGGCGCCATCG